>NZ_JAQKGV010000009.1 GCF_028617075.1 Rubrobacter calidifluminis
AGCTAGTCCGGGAGGTGGTCGGCTACGAGGGAGAGATACGCTTTGACAGCACAAAACCAGATGGCACCCCACGCAAGCTGCTCGATGTGGGCCGCCTGCACTCTCTGGGCTGGCGGGCGAGGATCCCGCTGCGGGAGGGCATCGAGCACACCTACCGGTGGTATCTGGAGCGGTACGCCGCCACCCCCAGCGTCTACCGCTGACCCTGCGGCAGGTTCGGTATCCCGGCGCCTCGGATCACGCGCCTCTCCTCCAGTGCCGAGAGGTAACGCGCCCGCTGCTCACCGGGGGTCGCGTTGAAGTCCGAGAGGTACTTGAAGTTCGAACCCCACTTGTAGCGGTAGTCCGCCCCCTCGGGAGACGAGAACCAGTAGCGGTCCTCGTACCCGTGGTTGTCGGCAGAAGGCTCGTAGATGTTACCCCCCGGGTAGGCCTTCACCCAGGCAAGCGCCGTGTGGATGCCACCGTCGGCATGATCCCTGGCTATTATGTAGTTGTCGTGCACCTTTATCCCGGTGACCCTGTCATAATTTGACCCGCCGGCCTGGGAACGATCCTGGTTCACGATCGTTATACCGTCGTTGTTCCAGGCTAGGACGTTGTCGTAGACGTCGACGTTCTGGCACGAGGAGACGAGTATGCCCGCCTGCCCGAAGCTACTCCCCCGCGAAGACCACCCGTTACGCCAGATCTTGTTGCCGAAGATCTTCGAGTGGTCGCTGATCTCAAGGTGGATACCGTTCCTCGCGTTCCCGTGGATCCTGTTGTTCGAGTAGGTCGCATCGTTACACCCGTTGTCGCACCAGAATCCCACCGGGTCGTTGCGGTACACGTCGTTGCCCGTGGCGAGCAGCCGGATCATATGGTTGTTCTTCATCCCGCCGGCCTCCCAGCGGGGATCGAAGCCCTCGGTGTTGTTGTCGTGGATCCTGTTGTCCTTCACCACGAGGTCCGCCCGGCTGCCGGTGATGCCGAGCTGCCCGCCATGGTGGATGTTGTTCCCTACGGCGAGCAGCTCCCGCGCCCCACCGAGCTGGAGATCCGCGCCGTGCGCCCAGGAAAGGTTGTTGCCCCTGACGGTCCATCCGCTGTGACCGTTGTTGGTGAGCGCCCCGGTCTGGGCGGGGTTCGCAGCATACTTCATCGTGAAGCCCTCGATGGTGACGTCGTCGGAGCGGCCAACCACCCAGTATCTCCTCACGGTCACCTCGACGGCATGCCCGGTGGGATCGTTGGCGAGGATGACGTGCCGGCCGGCGTCGAGGGCGAACTGCCCGGGCCCGGGGTTCGAGGCGACCTGCTCGAGCGGCCTCCCGTCGATGAAGACCTGCTCCGGCCAGCGGCACCGATCGGTGCCGGGCCTGCAGTACCCTCCACTCTCGAACCGCGGCACAGAAGCATAGCTCACCCACACAGAACCCTCCCTGCGCCAGCGCCGCCACACGTCGGAGCCCCGAATCTCGGCACCCGGCCCCGCCTCGAGCGTGAGCGGCTTGTTCACGACGACGGTCTCGCGGTAGACGCAACCCCCGGGCACGTGCAGGATCGCACCGGCCGGCGCGGCGTCGACCATCTTTTGCAGCGATCGTTTGCAGGTCGGTTTGGTCTCCGTCGCCCCCCGGGCCTCCCGGGCACCACAGAGCATGCAGAACGCCGCCGCGGAGAAGACCAGAGCGATGGATGCCACCATCCAGAAACCCCTCGCCCTCCGGCCGAACGCCGCCGAACTTCGCCTCAACACCATACCCCCCTCCTGCTCGTTGTCAGGGAGCTCCAGAGGAGCCTGTAACCGGCCCAGCCAGCGAACCGGTCAGGAGTGTTATCGGCGTAGAACGCCCAAGACTTTATCCCGATTCCTCAAAATAGAGCCAGAGATGCCTGGTCCCCTGTGGAACAGCACGATGAGGAGGAGATCAGTTCGAGAAGCTGGCAAACCCCTGCTGAGGCTGTCCGCCTATGGAGGTGAAGTCACCCCCTGCGTAGAGCCTCCCGCGCAGGAAATCCGGCGTGAGCTCCCACACTCCAGCATCGGCCTTCGGCGCCCAGCCAGGATCCACAGCCCCCCTTACGGGATCAATCGCGGCGAACTTGCGTCTCAGCAGACCTCCGAAATGATCGTAGTGCCCGCCAACGAAAACCTCGTCGTCGAAGACGGTCACGGCCTGACAGTCACCGTCGGCGTGCCGGCTCCACAGGACGGAACCGGTCGTCGTGTCGTACGCCGAGGCCGCACCGCCTCCGGTTCCTCCCTCGGCGGTGAAGACGTAGCCCCCGGATTCCACCAGATCTATGACGGGACGCATGATCGCTGGCCTCCAGGAGAGCAGAGTCCCCAGGGCGGGGCTCAGGGTGGCCAGGTACCTCCTCGACTGGCCGGAGACGGCAGTAAAATACCCCCCGGCGTAGATCCGGGTGCCGTCGATGGAGACGGTGAGCTTACGCACGGTGTTGTTGGCAGATGGGTGCCAGTTCGGGGCGAGGCTACCATCGATGCCGTCCACCAGGGCGAGACGGGTGCGTGCCCGTCCGTCGACGTGCAGGAAAGCTCCTCCCAGATAGACCTCGTTCCCGGCCACGGCTATGGTGCGCACCGTGCCATCAGCTCCGGCTCTCCACCCTGCAACCGCCCTGCCGGTGGTCGGGTCGAGGGCGACGAGCCTCTCGTGCGGGACGCCCCCGACGCTCGTGAAGTCCCCTCCAGCGTAGATCTTCGTGCCGTCCGGGGAAGCGGCCAGCGTATAGACCGCCCCGTTCGCCCCTGGGTTCCAGCCCCTCAGCGCGCCTGTGGCGGCATCCATGGATGCCAGTCGGGTGCGCGGGACTCCGTTCACGTGCCGGAAGTTGCCGGCGATGTAGATGCGATCCCCCCACAGCAGGATGGCTGAGACCCGACCGTCGGTCTGCACGGTGTCATACGGGCTACCGGCCGGGGCAGCCCGCGCGGGAACCTGCAGGATGAAAAGGAACGCCAGGGCCACCGCACAGCCTGCCAGGGAAACCGCCATACGATCCACATCATTCCGGCAACTCGCGCTGTCCCTCACACCCCACTCACCCCGAGAACTGCGCGAAACCCTGCTGAGAACGCCCGGAGACCTTAGTAAAATCCCCGCCCATGTAGAGGCGCTGGGTGCCGAACGCCGCCAGCGCCCACACACCGCGACCACCCTGGGTGTTGCCCCCCACGTCCGGCTGCCATCCGGGATCCAGACTGCCGGTCGCCGCGTCGAGCGCCGCAGCCTGACTCAGGCTCTGACCGCCCAACAGCTCGAAGTGCCCGCCCACATAG
The DNA here is from genome assembly GCF_028617075.1 of Rubrobacter calidifluminis. Taxonomy (NCBI): domain Bacteria; kingdom Bacillati; phylum Actinomycetota; class Rubrobacteria; order Rubrobacterales; family Rubrobacteraceae; genus Rubrobacter; species Rubrobacter calidifluminis. The sequence goes on from NZ_JAQKGV010000009.1 coordinate 3,290, forward strand.
ACTCTATCCCCCACCAGGGTTATGGCCTGGCAGTCTCCATCCGCCGCCACGCTCCAGAGAACCTGGCCGGACGTGCCGTACGCAGACACCGCTCCACCTCCCGGCCCACCCTGAGCAGCGAACACCCCGGTGCCGGAAACTGCCAGATCGAGCACCGGCCGTTTCGACGCCGGCTTCCAGAGGGGATCGAGCGCACCCGTCACCGGGTCGACGGCGACCAGATACTTCCTCGTCTGCCCGGAAAATCCCGTAAAGTCGCCCCCGACATACAGCCGCCCGCCGTCAGGTGCGAGGGCCATGGTCCTCACGATGGCACCGGCGGAAGGAGCCCAGAGGGGATCGAGCGCACCCGTCGCGGCATCCAGGAGCGCGAGGCGCGACCTGCTCTGACCGTTCACGTTGAGGAAATCACCTCCGACATAGATCCTGTTGCCGGAGACCACGATTGAGCGCACTACACCGTCCGCCGAGGGATCCCATCCGGCGTCCGCAGCGCCGGTGGTCGGGTCGAGGGCGACGAGCCTCTCGTGCGGGACGCCCCCGACGCTCGTGAAGTTCCCTCCGGCGTAGATCTTCGTGCCGTCCGGGGAAGCGGCCAGCGTATAGACCGCCCCGTTCGCCCCTGGGTTCCAGTCGGGGTCGACCGTGCCCGTCGTGGCGTCGATGGCCGCGAGGCGGGACCTCTTGACGCCGCCCACGCTGGTAAGCCCGCCTCCGGCGTAGACGAGATCCCCGTCGCTGGAGGGGGCCAGCGCGATCACCGGCCCGTTGGCGTTCGGGTTCCAGCTCGTGATGGTACCGCTGGCGGCCCGCACGGCCGCCAGGCGGTTGCGCGAAGCGTGTCCGAAGACGGTGAAGTTGCCGCCCGCGTAGACGAGAGAGCCGTCGGGCGAGAGTGCTATCGCGTTCACCGTCTTGTTCGCCCCAGGGTTCCAGGCCGTCGGGAGACCGTTGGAGGCATCTATCGCGGCGATCCTGGACCGGGCAGCACCGTTTACGCTGGTGAAATCACCACCCGCGTAGACCAGAGACCCGTCGTTCGATACCGCCAGGGTGTTCACCGCGGCGTCCGCGCCGGGGTTCCAGCCGGGGTCAACCGATCCGTCCACCGGGCTGACCTCAGCAAGGTAGCCGCGCGATATCCCGCGTACGTTCGTGAACCTCCCCCCCGCGTACAGGCGAGAACCATCGGGTGAGATCGCCAGCGCGTAGACTGTGTTGTTGGCGTTGGCGCTCCAGGAACCATCTACCGCACCGGTGACGGGGTCGAGCGATGCCAGCCGGCCGCGTGCAACACCGTTCACCGAGGTGAACGCCCCGCCCACGTATACACGGCCGCCGTCGGGCGCGATGGCGATGGCGTCCACGGTCCCGTTGGTGGACGGGGTCCATGACTGGTCCACCTCCCCGGTGGCGGCGTCGAGCGCGACCAGGTTACTCCGGGCCTCGCCGTCCACCGTAGTGAAGTTCCCTCCGGCGTAGATCTTCGTGCCGTCCGGGGAAGCGGCCAGCGCGTCGACCGTCCCATCCAGCTTGGGGTTCCAGTCCGGGTCCGTGGTGCCATCCGAGAGGACGTGGGCGATCCCGGGCCTGAAGCTGCCCCCGACCCGCTGGAACTCTCCCCCGATATACCATCCGCCAGAACCATCGGGGGTCACGGCGAGCACCCGCCCGTTCACGTTCGGGAAAGCGCCGTCCAGCGTCCCACCGCCGGAGTACAGGGCGACGCCGAAACCCGTGTTCGGCCCGACCTGCCGGAAGTTGCCCCCGATATAGATCTCATCGCCGACACGCTCGATGGCCGAGACCCGCCCGTCCGTGACCCAGGTCGTGTCGGGGATGCTGAACGGTGTGGCGAACGCCGTGGCCTGCGGCAGGAAGATTCCGAAAGCACCAAGCAGGAACAGCAGGAGTAATCGGCGAACGGATGCCGGCCCCCGGCCACTGCGGCCCCGCTGCCCCGTACCCGGCATCCGGTATCCTGCTCTCATCGCATCGAAAACCGGGCGAACCCGATCCTCTGCCGGTTGTTTATGGAGGTGAAGTCACCCCCCGCGTAGAGCCTCCCGCGCGAGGTGTCGGCCAGCAGTTCGTAGGGACCGAGCTTGTTGGCATCGGGCGCCCAGCCTCGGCTGAGGCTCCCGGATCTCGGCACTATCGCGAAAAATCCCCCGCGATGCCGGCCCCCGACCCTGTCGAAGTGTCCCCCGAAGTACACCAAGCCGCTCATCACCGCCACGGCCTGGGTGTTGCCGTTGGTATGCTGGCTCCAGACGATTCTCCCGGAGCCCGTGCTGTACGCAGAGGCGGCCCCACCCCTCAGTCCCCCCTGCGCGGCGTAGACGCGCTTTCTGGTCACCGCGAAGTCTATGACCGGCCGGCGGGGATTGGGACTCCAGGCGGCAACCCTGCCGGAGAGGGGGTGGAGGGCCTCAAGGTTGCGCCGGTACGGTCCTCTGATGGTGGAGAAAGCTCCCCCGACGTACAGACGAGATCCAACGACGTCGATCCTGCGCACGGAGCCTCTGACCCCCGCCTTCCAGTTCTCGACGAGGGCACCATCGGCGGCCCCGAGTAAGGCGATCGAGTAGCGGGTTTTGCCGTCGACCTTCCGGAAGTCTCCTCCCACGTAGATCCTCGTTCCGTAGACCTCGATGGCGCGCACCGGGGCGTCGGCGGAGGCGCGCCAGCCGCCAAGTGTTCTCCCCGTCGAGGCGTCCAGCGCTGCCAAATCATCGCGGTACGTCCCATCCGTCCGGGAGAAGTCTCCTCCCACGTAGATCCTCCTCCCGTCGGGAGAGGCCGCGAGGGCGTACACGGGCCCGTTGGTGGTCGGACTCCACGGTTTCAGCAAGCCCGTGCTCGCATCGAAGGCCGCCAGGTTCGACCTCCGGACCCCGCCGACCCTGCCAAAGCGTCCTCCCATGTAGATGGTGTTCCCGACCCTCAGGAAGCAGTAGACCGTGCCGTCGGTTTGAAAGGTGCGGTCCGGGACGTTGTTCAGAGCGGCCAGGGCGGGTGGCGCCGCGGCGAGCAGCCAGAGTACGGCACAGCACCACATCGAAATTATGATACGGAGTCTCATCATCCAGCTCCTCTCCACGAATCCAGGTGCCATGCGGTGCATACTTCCTCCACCCCCCGGACTCCCATCGGCAGGACCGCAGCCATGTAACGAGTCTGACAGATAGTGCAAGAGGTCGCATCCCCCAGATGGCACATTAAGGCAGCAACCCGGCAGGATTTTCGCGCGGTGTGTTTAACTAGAACAGCCGCGATAGCCTGGACAGGATCCCCCAGGGTTTCTGAGGGTGCCTGCTGGGGGAAGCCGGGAGGCCGTTCTGCCTCAGCAGGGCCTCCTTCTCGGCGGTGGAGAGGTAGCGGCCGCCCTTCTCGGCCGGGGTGGCGTTGAAGCCGGTGAGAGACCTGCACCGCCCCTGCCACTTGAAGCGGCAGGCGCTTTCGCGGGACCCTTCGAACCAGAAGGCGTCCCCTACGCCACCATTGTTCATCGCAGGGTTGTAAAGGCTCGGGACGCCTCGTATCGCGGAGCCGCTACCGTTCCAGAAGATGGCCGCATGGTCGGACGATCCTGGCGGCTCGCTCTGTATGATCTTGTTTGCCTGCAGCCTGACGTCTCTGACGGTGTTATAGGCCTGCTCGTGGCTTCTCCTCCTCTCCTGCTGGACCACGCCGATGCCGGATGCATTCCAGGCCAGGACGTTGTCCTTCACCACCCCGTCGCGGGAACCGTTTATGGAGATGCCCGCACCGTTGTAGGAGTTGCCCTCCCCCCAGCCGTTCTCCCACACCACGTTGTCGCGGACACTGAAGTTCTTTGTTATCTCGACCCGGATGCCGTTCCTGGGGTTGCCGTGGACCCTGTTGTGCGAGATCTCCACGTTCTTCTGCGCCGGGTTCACCACGTCCGTCCAGATGCCTATGTCCCTGTTGTCATAGACGTCGTTGCCGGAGATCACCGCATGGCGGGGCTGGGTGACCTTCATCCCCCCGGCTTCCCAGCGGGGATCGAAGCCCTCGACGTTGTTGCGGTACACCCTGTTGCCCACGATCTTTACGCTGGCATCATTGCTCCCCAGGCCCAGCTGCCCGCCGTCGTGCAGCTCGTTGTCGCGGGCGACGAGGCCGTCGCCGAGGGTGAGGGAGAGGTCTCTGGCGTGTGCCCAGGAGAGGTCGTCGTTCTCCACGGTCCAGTCCGAATAACCGCCGTTCCAGAGGCCGTCCCCCGCGGCATCCTTCATGGTTATCCCCTTCACGGTGACGCCCGGCGAGGCGCCCACTATCCAGCTCTTCCTCACGGTCACCTCGACGGCATGCCCGGCGGGATCGTTGGCGAGGATGACGTGCCGGCCGGCGTCGAGGGCGAACTGCCCGGGCCCGGGGTTCGAGGCGACCTGCTCGAGCGGCCTCCCGTTGATGAAGACCTGCTCCGGCCAGCGGCACTCCCGGCTCGATCCCTCGCAGCGATAGCGGTGATCGACGGGGAAGCGCGGCACGGAATCACGACTCACCCACACAGAACCCTCCCTGCGCCAGCGCCGCCACACATCGGAGCCCCGGATCTCACCCTTCCCTCCGCCATCGAGCGTGAGCGGCTTGTTCACGACGACGGTCTCGCGGTAGATGCAGTTCCCGGCGAGCCTGACGGTGCTGCCGGGGCGCGCCGCGTCTATCTTCTTCTGCAGGGAGTCATGGCAGGTGGGCCGGATGTTCGCCGCCATCCCGGTCTTCGCACAGGCCTGTAGCAGGAGTATGAGAGCGCATAAGCTCGCCAACACGATCCCGACCGACGACATCCTGCGGCGACGCCGGGAACCCGCGCGTCGATCCGTCCCTCCATCCGTCGGCGCCCATGTGGCGGAAACCGGGCAGCGGGGACGTCTTCCGTACACAAGCCTCTACCAGTAAGCTCCGCGAAGCAGTTTCAGCGACACGCGCAGCCCCTTGGCGGCCGCCTTCCGGGAACCCCGTCCTAGAAGCCCCCGGGCGGGGAGGTAGCGGTTGCGGATCATCGCATCCTCCCTGTCGCTGTCCTCGCGCAACCTTCTGTTCTTCTGCTCCGGGTAGTAGCGCATCCTGGACCAGGGACGCGGGACGTGGTGAGGTATGGTATGCTCGGCGAACCTGGCCCACAGATCCGCATCCATCGCCAGGTTGAACCGGGCGTCAAGCCCTCCGACCCGCTCGTAGATCCCGCGCCGCCAGAAGGTCGAAGGCTGCGGCAGGTAGTTGTAATCGTGCATCCAGACGAAGCGGTTGAAAGCTATCTCCTTCTTCGGCCGGATAGGAAGACCTTCGGCGTCGATCCACAGGCTGTCGCCGTAGACCACCTGAAGTTCCGGGCGAGACAGGAAAATCTCCGCCACCTCGCGCAGGGTATGCGGCTCGTGCAGGTCGTCGGAGCACAGCCAGCACATGATCTCCCCGGTCGACCTCTCGAAGCCCTTTATGAGGGCGTCGGTCTGCCCGCCGTCCGGCTCGCTCACCCAGTAGGCCAGCCGGTCGGCATACCGCTCGATGATCCGCACGCTGCCATCGCTCGAGCCACCGTCGATCACGATGTACTCCAGGTTGGGGTAACCCTGCTCCAGAACACTCCTGATGGTCGCCTCGATGTATCGGGCCTGGTTGAAAGAAGGGGTCACGACGGAGATCTTCGGCCAGTCCAAACCTCTATCCTCCTCCCGAACCACCGACACGAAGTTCCAGCCTCTCTGGCCGCGGTATCCCGGCGTCGTTCTCCCGCGACGGATTCCTCACCGCCATCATCCCCAGCGTCGCGAAGACGAGCATGAACGGGAACTCCAGATATTCCTGCATGAGGGCGGTGGTCACGTTCAGCAGCAGATATAAGACCATCAGGGCGAGAGCGAACCACCCCATGCGGTCGCCCCCCCGCCGCGCCCTGTGGACCACCAGCGCCATCGTGGAGACCCAGAAGACCAGGAAGAGCGCCAGACCGATCATCCCGGTATCCAGCAGTTCCTGCAAAAACCCGTTGTGGGCGGAGACCACCGGGAAACCTACGATCTCCTGCATCCGGTAGAGGTTCTCGGGATTCCAGAAGGCTGCGAATCCGACCCCGAGCAGAGGATGCTGCTCGATCTGGGGGACTATCGCTTCCCACAGGGGGATGCGGCCCGTCAGGGACATCGAAAGCTGTGTGTTGTCGCGGGTCAGATAGGGAACGATGAGCCCGAGCATGCCGCTGGAATAGGATACGTATGCGCCGAGCGCAGCCGTAACCGCCAGACCGAGCTGGAAGATCCGATCATGCACGCGTGTCCTGTAGAGCAGGTAGACGATGACGAGCGCCAGCATCGCCCACAGAAAGGGCCCACGCGTCTTCAGCACGAAGACCGGCAGGAGGAGCACGAAGACGTAGAGCCAGTCCCGTGTCCTCCACTTCCTCAACCCCACCAGAGAGGTGATGAGCAACGTGACCACGGCGGTCATCACCGGGCGCGCGACCAGGGCGGTGAAATTGCCGTTTATCTCGAGCCGCTGCGCGGGATTGAGTGGATCGATCTGCCCCCAGTGGAGGGGCAGGGGGATGAGTATCACCAGCGCCGAGAGCAACCCGGCCACCGTGATGTGCCTGAAGAACATAGCACGCCCGTCCGGGCGCGCACCGTAAAAGCCTGCACCGAGGCCGAAGCTGCCGAACGTGACGAGGACGTAGGCCACCAGGTTCCTGATGGTCAGAGGCGGGTAGACGCTCCACAGGAGGCTGGCATAGCCCCACCCCAGGTACACCGCCCAGAGGACCAGGATCCACCGGAAAGCCACATCCATACGTTTTATGGCACCCATCAGCAGGATCAGCCCGATGCCCCCGAAGGCAACTATCATGATCTGGTTCTGCAGGGAGCCTGAAGCCGTGGCCTGGGCCGCATCCTGGCCACCCACCACGCGCGGGTCGTAGAGGGAGAGCGGTGCGATCAACACGACCCACCAGAAGACCAGGAAGACCGGCACCAGCCTCCCGGCGAAGGTGCTCCGCCGGGGCGGCGAGCCGACCACAGCATCCTCCGCGATGTCCCCCCGGCGTTGGAAGTAGCCTCTCGTCGCCAGCCACAGCCCGATGCAGAAGGTGGCCGCCACCACGAGGAAGGTCGGTGCCGGCACGAAGGCAAGCCCGGCGCCCCCGGCGCACGCCAGGAGCGAGAGGGCAAGGATGGTGCCCGGACGTGCACCGGTCCGGCCAGGGAAAAACACGGACCTCACCCTCTGCCCCAGAGCCCGAAGCGGGCGTTCACGATCTCTCTCCCCGGCGGAGGACCACCGTCCCACAATCCCGTATCACCACCAGAATCCACGAGAACGAACCTCATGGGAACATGATCTTCTGGAAAGTCGTACGCGGCATCGGCTGGGTGGCACATCTTTCGGCGCACGTTTCGACCCCGGCTAAAGGGCCGGGACCGTCCGTCCGGAGACCAGCTCTCCGTAGACCGCCCGAGCACGCTCCACGAGCGGCTCGAGCGCAGGATCGCGGGCGAGCTCCTTTCTGAGCCCGGCCTTCAGCCCGGCCTTCGTGGCGGAGGGACGGGCGACTTTCTCCTCCACAAGCACGCTGTTGCGCTTCGCCCTGTGTGCCTCCTCTATACGGGCAAACACATCCTTCACGGTTTCCCCGGTGTGCTCGAAGACACCGAAGGAGGTATCGAATCTGTCGTTGACCCTCTCGATGACCGAGCCGTAATCCCGGGTGACCTCTTCGAATGTTCCAAGGACGTAGGAGTCACGGAATCCGGCCACCGCCTCGTAGAACGATATGTAGTAGCTGAGCGCCATACCGGCCGAGAACCGCGGCTCACGCAGCATCAGGGAGACCACTGCGTCCATGGGGTTCCGGATTAGCACCAGGGCCGGTATACCCAACCTGGAGGCTCGGATCACCTGCGCCGGGGCGTGGAGATGGTGGGCGATGCGCACCGGAACCTCCTGTGCCTGTCGAAACGCGAACACGGCGAAGGTATTGCCGGATCTCGGGAATCCCTCTATAACGAGCCGCGTCTGCCGGCTCACCAGCATCTCGCGGTAGCCGCTCCTCACGCCGTAGATCGCAAAGAACAGAGAGGGGTGACGCCCCACCCGGATCCTGGTCCTCTCTCTGAGTTCGGTGATCATGTACCTTCCTCCGTGTGGCCTATTTGTGTACATGGATCCGCTTCCATTCAGGCAGGGCACGCAGCTTCTCCCGCAGGATTCCGGGCTCCGAGGTGTCGTAGGCGAGCCCGTAGCAGGCCCTGAAGGCATCGGAAGCGATCCTCTTTCCGGACACGCGGAGGGATGAGAGTTCAGCCATCAGCTCTTCGTAGTCGTACCCCATGATCCTCAGCCTCTCTGCCCCGATCCAATGCAGATACCTGCGGCACCACGCTTTTCGGAAGGGGGTGTTGAGGGTCTGTCTCCACCGCTCCAGCGAACTCCTGCTGACGCCGTCGTATATCCGCGTCCCGGTCGGGTCGCCCTTGCGCCCCTTCAGCTTGATACTCCCGAAAGAGTCGAGGACGGAGCCGTCGAAGGGCAGCCCCAGATAACGGAACACGCCCCTCCAGGTGTCCTCCGGGTCGGTCACCAGGTCCTCGTAGCGCACCGCATGGGCGCGATCCCCGGCCGTCGTGTAGGTCCTGATCAGGTTCTCAAGACCCTCGAACAGGTCTATCTTGTGCCGATAGAGGTTCCATCTCCCCCCGCCCCAGGTCTCGATGATGGAGGAGACCACGGAGAGGGGGTTGCGCCAGAGAAATATGTACCTCGCCCCGGGGAATGCCGAGACTATGTCACCGGCGATGAGGTGGTAACGAGGGGTCTTGTCCAGGAAGTAGCGGACGCCTTCCGGGGCGGCTCTGCCGTACAGCCTGAGCACCATCTTGCGTATCTCGGCGAGATACTCCTCCCTGCCCCCCGGCAGCACGCTGCAGAAATCCTCGATGGCGTTGACGAGGGCGGCGTGGTTGAACTCCGCGTACACGCCACCCCTCTTCAGCGTGTAGAAGTACGGCAGGAGAAGCCAGGGCTCCGAGGCGGTGGCCACATCCTCGTGCGCGGCGAGTATCCTCTGGGCCAGCGTCGACCCGGAGCGGGGCAAAGAGAAGATGAAGACCGGTGTCGGAGCCTCACCCAACGTCGACCCGGGTATCGTCGCGGACAACTACCATCTTCTGTCCCTCTCGTAGCCGAGATCCACCAGCAGATCCCCCGCCACCTCCTTTACCGCCTCAACGTGCTCGGCAGAAAACTCCTCCCGCCAGCCACCTCTCCTGCCCCTCCGAAACGTCCGACCCGCTCCAAAGAGCCCCTCGCAGATCTCCTCCACCCTCTCATCATCCAGCCTTATCCCCAGGTGCCCGGCAACCCTCACAACCGTCCGGCGCTGGGCCTCACCGCTGCCTCCGCCTTTGGGACCCACCAGATCCTCAAAACGCACCATCAGCGCCCCACCCTCCTCCTCCCACTCCATGAATCCCCTGTAGCGCTCCTCAAGAGAGCGCATCACGTGCCGGCCGAGACGACCACCACGGATGGAGAACATGAGGCGCTCATGGTCGCCGGGAAGAGACATGTACTCCCTGTAGGCGGGGTGCCGGGGGAGGCTCTTGAGGTAGTACATGTGCGAGAGGGCGGTATCGCGGGGGTCGCGCAGGATACACACCACCCTGAATCCCTGCTCGCGCAGGATCCCGGCAAAGCCCGGGCTGTAGACGCAGTGGGCGCTCACCACCGCCCCCTCCGGCACCCGCCCCAGCCTCCCTTCCAGCCAACGGCGGCTGACGTACTCGGGGAAATCTATCCCCACCGGCACCCTCTCGGAGCCGTACGCCCTGAGCAGCCGGCGCAGCAGAGGGTGTGACCCCGACAGAACGTCGCGCCTTATTCCCTTCTGGAAGTGTTCGAACCCGAGCAGGATGAGCAGGCGCAGCAGCAGGTGCGTGCCGCTCTTGGGAATGGAGTTCGCCAGAACCCGCGTCTCGAGCCCGCGCCCGGAGACAGCCCCGGCCGGTCTCGTCCGGGAGCGGATCACCATCTTCTGTCCCTCTCGTAGCCGAGATCCACCAGCAGATCCCCCGCCACCTCCTTTACCGCCTCAACGTGCTCGGCAGAAAACTCCTCCCGCCAGCCACCTCTCCTGCCCCTCCGAAACGTCCGACCCGCTCCAAAGAGCCCCTCGCAGATCTCCTCCACCCTCTCATCATCCAGCCTTATCCCCAGGTGCCCGGCAACCCTCACAACCGTCCGGCGCTGGGCCTCACCGCTGCCTCCGCCTTTGGGACCCACCAGATCCTCAAAACGCACCATCAGCGCCCCACCCTCCTCCTCCCACTCCATGAATCCCCTGTAGCGCTCCTCAAGAGAGCGCATCACGTGCCGGCCGAGACGACCACCACGGATGGAGAACATGAGGCGCTCATGGTCGCCGGGAAGAGACATGTACTCCCTGTAGGCGGGGTGCCGGGGGAGGCTCTTGAGGTAGTGCATGTGCGAGAGGGCGGTATCACGGGGGTCGCGCAGGATACACACCACCCTGAATCCCTGCTCGCGCAGGATCCCGGCAAAGCCCGGGCTGTAGACGCAGTGGGCGCTCACCACCGCCCCCTCCGGCACCCGCCCCAGCCTCCCTTCCAGCCAACGGCGGCCGATCTCGCGCGGAAACTCGACCCCGACAGTCACCTTCTCGGGGCCGCGTGTCCTCAGGACGCGTCGCATCTGGGGGAACCTCCCGGACTCCACCAGGTGTGGCCCGATGCCGAGGAACCGTCCCGGCTCCCGCGCTCCGGTCAACCTCCTGAGCAGCTTATCCACACGCCCACTTCCGCGCTCGCCGACCGGCCTGGGTCTCAATCCCCCGAAGTCGACCAGATCGAAATCCAACAGGGTGAGCAGGCGCAGCAGCAGGTGCGTGCCACTCTTGGGAATGGAGTTCGCCAGGATCCGGGGGCCTCTTACCGGGCTCTCTATTCCTACAACCTCAGTCTCCATCTTTTCCTCTCAGATCGGGTTTGGACAACAACCTCAGGACCGGCGCGGGAGAGAGGGTCATCTGGGTGCTGATGCCGGTCTTCCTCTTGGCCGCCACGACCATGGCCAGGTTCTGGATTATCAGGACGGCAGTCCCCACCCCAGCCACCCCCAGAGCACCGTAGCTCCGCGCCGCCCACAGACACCCGACGACGAAGAGGATCCCGGTCGAGACGGAGATCCACATCATGGTCCTCTGGTGTCCGGTCATCTGCAGGGTGAGCCCGCAGGATCCGGACCACACGGCGGACACCTTGCCCAGGCTCATGATTGCCAGCACCGCCGCCCCGCTGGCGAAGTAATGCCCGTAGACGAGCCCCAGTATCGGGCCTCCGGCCACAGCGAAGAGCAACAGAGCGAGCGCGGATGGTATGCCGGCGAGCGTGGCGACGGGGCGTATGGTCCGCTCCAGCCGGTCCTTCTCACCCCGGGCGTAGAGCTCGGCGATGATGGGCGGGAGCACGGCGTTGACTATCATGAGCGGCATCGTGACGAGGGCCACGAAGCGCGAGGCGGCACCGTAGACAGCCACCTCCTGCGGCGGCTGGAAGGCGGCGAGGATCCAGACGTCGGTCTGCAGGAAGACGAAGACGCTCAGGTTGCTCACCAGCAGCGGCGCGGAAACGCCGAGAACCTCGCGCAGGGGCACCGCCCGCACTGCAGGCGCCTCCCGGCCCCCGAGACGCCTGATCCTCCCGTACAGCGACCAACCCGACGCGAGCGTGGTGACCGAGGCGGTGCCCAACATCACCAGCATGACGCTGGCAAGGCTCGAATGCCCCCAGTACGTCCACATCGGCACCAGGCAGACCAGGATCAAAACCCTCATGAGCAGCCCGGCGCTGCTGCCTCCTGTCGATGCACCCCCGAAGATCGTGGTGAGCCTCACGTCATGGAAGCCCCGGAAAATCTCGGCGACGAGATCCTGCACGGTCGACACCCCGATCCAGGCGGCAACGAGGCCGGTGACCGACAGGATCACGGCCGAGTTCCTGAACAGGCTTCCAGCAAGCAGCCCACCGAACACCAGATACAGGATGCTCGCCACCGCGGCACCGGCCACCCCCAGTGCCACCATCGTCAGGGTCACGCGTCGCGTGCGGCCTAGCTCCCCCACCCCGAGCCCCTCGGCGACGAAGCGCCAGGCCGCCCGATTGAGCCCCATCTCTCCGACCACCGTCCCGAAGGTGACGATGCTCAGGATGATGAAGTACGCGCCCAGCTCGGCCGGCGTGAGCAGCCGGGCCAGAAGGGCGTTGGAGACGATGCCGAGTACGGCGGCCGCAGCCTTGCCCCCCATGGCCCAGGCGCTCCCCGAGAGCAGCCGGCGCCTCAGCGAGGGGATGGCGGGAAGCGGGCGGTCTGCCTGGTCGCTGCGAATCAAGGCCCTACTTCGCGCCGTAACCCGGGATGTAGCCGAAGCGGTCGGAGCTCCTGGAGAGTCGTGCCTTGTTCACGACGGTGCCGATCACGTTGGCCCCGACGTTGTCGAGAACCCCCAGGGCCTGCCTCAGGGCCCTCCGGCGGGTCTCCTGTGTGTCCATCACGAGCAGCACCCCGTCCCCGTGCTTCGCGAGGACAGCGGTCTCCGAGACAGCCCGGACCGGCGGGGTATCCAGCAGAACGTAGTCGTACTCCTGGCGGGCACGGATCAGAAACTCGGTCATGCTGCGGGAGCCGAGTATCTCGGCCGGGTTGGGCGGTATGTGGCCCGCGGTCACCAGGTGCAGCCCGGGCACGGGCTCGCAGCGTACCTCCCGCAATTCGAACCGTCCGACGAGCACGTCCACCAGGCCGGGTGAGATCTGAACACAGAAGAGCTGGTGCTGGACGGGCCGGCGCAGATCACAGTCGAGGAGCAGGACCCGCTTGTCGGCCTGCGCCAGCGAGACGGCCAGGTTGGCACAGGTCACGCTCTTGCCCTCGCGCGGTGCCGCGCTGGTCACAACCACCACCCTGGGAGGGGAGTCGACGTGGGCGTAGAAGAGGTTGGTACGCAACATCCTGTACGCTTCGGAGGCCGCCCCGTATGGGTCGTGGATGACGACCAGGCTCTCCGAGACCGCCTTCGCCTTCTCTCGGTCCCCACCGACCACGGAGAAAGACTCAGGCTTATTGGGAGACAGGCTCACTTCACGTTCCTTTCTTGTTGCCGGATACAGCAAACTGCGGGATCACTCCGAAGCTGGGCACACCGGAGGCACGCTCGATGTCGTCGACGGAGCGCCAGCTGTCGTCCGCATGCTCCAGCAGGAACACCAGCCCGAGGCCGAACATGACACCGAGACCAAGCGCCAGGGCGCCGTTGCGCAGCGGCCTGGGACTGGACGGGGCGACAGGGGTGGTCGCCCGCTCCCACACCGACGCGACGATGAGGCTGCCCCCGGCCGTCGAGTCGGTTATACGCTTCGCCGAGACGTCGGCGAAGGCGTTCACGATGTCGCGCGCCCGCTCCGGGTTGGTGCCCCTGTAGTCCAGCTGGATGAACTGGGTGCTCTGTACCTGCTCGGCCTTCAGGTTGTCCAGGAGCTGCTGAGGGCTCATCCTGAGGTGCAGGTTCTTTATTACCTGCTCGGCTATCGGCTTGCTGTCCACCGCCACGGTCATCGTCTGGGTGAGCTGCTGGAGACCCTGCACATCGCTGGGGGACAGGACGCTTCCCTTGGGATCCTTGATCTGCTTCTGCCCGACCAGCAGCTGCGCGGAGGCGTCGTAGACCGGCTTCTGGAGGTAGCCGATACCCGCCGCAGCCCCGGTGAACAGCGCCGCCACCAAGACGATCACCCACAGCCTCTTCCAGATCACCCGGAATATGTCTCTTATAGAGGAATAGTACTCGTTCTCTGTCGGTGCTCTCTCATACATCTCTGATCCCCTTGTCAGGCTCGCTGCCATACACCCTGAAGGATTCGCGGTCGCCTGCGTTGCCGTTCATCACTGTGCAGATGATGGCCCCGAAAAACCCCGCGAGCATCGGCCAACCGGCACATTTTGCCCGCAGGGCCGTGAGCTCTCCGCAGAGAGAAAGATCCCCCGGAGGATTCAACCCCGGGGGATCTTCTGAGATCCGCTGTCTACGCCTACTGCACGTAGACCGTGGAGACCGCGGTGTTGGAGCTGAGCACGCCGTCGTTGACCGAGAAGTAAACCGTACGGGTCCCGGCCGTGGGGTTAGCCGCGGTGTCGTTGTAGGTCACCGTCCTCAGAACCTTCTCGTAGTCAGCCTTGGAAGCAGAGCCGTTCAGATGAAGGACACCGTTCTGAGCATCGTAGGTGGCGGTTATCCCCGTGCCCGCCGTGCTGGCGGAGAGGCTCTCCGACGCTCCGTCTGGCATGCTCGTCAGCATGACCGTGGCGGACTTGATGTTGACGTCGTCGGCGTCGGCGACCACCAGGTTGTCGGGATCGACGATGGAGACGGGGCCGCCGCCGGGATTGAAGCTGGTTGAGTAGCCCGTATCACCACCGGTGTTGTAGAGGACGCTGGATGGGACCACCTGTTCCGGCTGACCGGGGTAGGACCACTGCAGCTTGGCCACCGCACCACCGCCGTCCTCGTAGTAGTCCATCTGGATGTCGTAGCGCTGCCCGGCCTGCAGCGTGATCGTCCCAGAGTCGTCAGTCGGCGCGTGATCCCCCCAGTCGTCGATCAACTCCTGGCCATTCACGAACAACCTCACCCCATCGTCAGAAGTGGTGGTGAAGGTGTAGTCCCCGCTCACCGGCGCCTCTATCTGTCCTGTCCAGCGAGCGCTGAAGGTGTCGGGGCCTATGGCTGGATCGGGGGAGCCGTTGCCCCAGTCGAAGTTCACCGTCGGGTCCACCCGGCTCACCTGCGTCCCGGTGAAGTCCTGGTTGTCGTAGTAGGTGGCATCGAGCCCGCCGTTGTCACCGGTGTAGAGCAGGTCGTTGGAGGGCACGACCTGTTGGGACTGGCCGGGATAGGACCACTGCAGCTTGGCCACCGCACCACCGCCGTCCTCGTAGTAGTCCATCTGGATGTCGTAGCGCTGCCCGGCCTGCAGCGTGATCGTCCCAGAGTCGTCAGTCGGCGCGTGATCCCCCCAGTCGTCGATTATCTTCTGCCCGCCGATGTAGAGGCGCACACCGTCATCAGAGGTGGTGGTGAAGGTGTAGTCCCCGCTCACCGGCGCCTCTATCTGTCCTGTCCAGCGAGCGCTGAAGGTGTCGGGGCCTATGGCTGGATCGGGGGAGCCGTTGCCCCAGTCGAAGTTCACCGTCGGGTCCACCCGGCTCACCTGCGTCCCGGTGAAGTCCTGGTTGTCGTAGTAGGTGGCGTTGAGACCACCACGCTGGAGGCCGTTTCTATGCTCGAACCCGTTCAAATCTATCGTGGGGGTGGCGTAGTCGACCGCGTGGTAAGTCGGGTCGTAGGTGAAACGTGCCAGGTTGTACTGCGGCACCCCGGAGACCCCGATGAACCCCCCGCCCACGTAGAGGTAGTTGCTCGTGGTGGTCAGCGTCCAGCCACCGTTGTAGTTGGGCCGCGTCTTCTCGTCGAGGGTGGGGAGCCAGTTGCAGTCTATGGTGCCGGTGTCGGGGTTGAGCGCGGCCAGCCCCTTGAGATAACTCCCGCCGCAGACCTGCTGGTCGAGCGGGTTGATACCGAAGTGTCCCCCGATGATGAGCCTTGAACCATCGGGAGAGAAGGCGACGCTCTGCACGTTTCCGACCGTGTTGTAGCGCCATACCTCGTCTCCCGAATTGCCGTTGTCCAGCCGGAAGGCGGCGGCGTAGTTCGGCTTGTCCCCGAATCCAACGTAGAGACGGCTGCTGGTGACGGTCATGTCCCAGGCGATCATCGGGTTCTCGATCGTGCCGGCAGGTATGGCCCAGGGATCGACGTTGCCGGTGGCCGTGTCGAAACGCGCCACGCTCTGCCTGGGTGCCGTGGTGCGATCGGAACCCACCACCGAGGTGAAGCCACCGGCCGCGAAGATCGTGTTGCCGTCGGTGGAGAACTTCAGGTCGTGCACCGTACCCCCCTTGGCCTTCGGCTTCCAGGAAGTGTCGAGCGCACCCGAGGGGAGCTTGAAGGCCGCCAGGTTCTGGCGGCTCACGCCGTTTACCGAGCTGAAGGTGCCGCCGATGTACAGCTCGGTGTCGCTGGGAAGAACAGCGTAGACGGTAGAGTTGCTGGTGCCGACCGTGGCGGAGAGCGGACTCAAGGCCCCGCTGCTCTCGTCGACAGCCGCCAGGTTCTGCCTCGGCTGGCCGTTCACCGAGGTGAACCTCCCGCCTATGTAGACCTGCCCGTTCCTGACGGCGAGGGCGCGTACGACCGGTGAGAAGCTCCCGTCGCTCGCCACGTTGGGCCTCCAAGTGGATACCGGCGTCCCCGTCGCCACGTTTATGGCGGCCAGGTTGTTGACCGCGAGGGTCTGCCCACCCTGCCCCGGAGGCTTCTGGCGCAGCTGGGTGAACCTTCCACCGATGTAGAGCGTCTTGCCGTCCTCCGAGAGCGCCGAGGCGTAGACGACCCCGTTGGTCATCCACACACCCGGGTCCGGTGTAGTCTTGAGCCCGATGGTGGCGTGGGCCGGCGCGGCGCCTACCGCCGAAACCACCGATACGACCACCACGGCCAAGAGCGCCAACAGGGATGATCTTCGTCGCACGTCCTTCTCCTTGCGTGTATACCTGCTACGTCTACGGCTCTCTCCGCGAGAGCCCGGGCAGGACCCCAGCCCGGCCACGCAAAGAACGATAGCTACGTCACGGAGCACGGCACATCCACCACATGGCCTATTTCTCCGCCCCATCCACCACAGAGAACAGAGACCAGCGGTAATTAATAGAAGGAGGCCCGGCCGGGAACCAGAGAGGAGCCGTCTAGCTCCCGGAAAAGTCGATCAGGCCGACCTCCAGAGCCCGGACGACCGCCTGGGTCCGGTCGGAGACGCCCATCTTGTTGATGATGTGCTCCACGTGGTTCTTCGCGGTCCCGACGCTTATGTAGAGCTCCTCGGCGATCTGCCGGTTCGTCCGCCCAAGCTTCAGCAGCTCCAGAACCTCCAGCTCACGGGGTGTGAGCTGCTGTATGCCCGCAGAATCCGGCCGCTTTCTGGCTCCCTCTTGCGCGGCAACCTCGCTCGCCAGCCTCTTCAGGAGCCGGGTGGCGAGCTGGGAGTCGATCGGGGAGTCTCCCTCCCGAACCCGCCTGATGGCTGCGATGATCTCCTGCCGGTCGGCGTCCTTGAGGACGTAACCGGCGGCCCCGACCTTCAGCGCCTCGAGCAGGTAGTCCGGGTTGTCGTGCACGGTCAGCATAAGGACGCTTATCCTGGGGTAGCTGAGTTTGATCTCTCGCGTCGCCTCAAGTCCGTCCATCTCGGGCATGCGCACGTCCATCATCACCATGTCTGGCCGCAGTCTGCCGCACAACCTGATGGCCTCCCGCCCGTTGGACGCCTCTCCGATGACACGGATGTCGGGCAGGTCGGCCAGCAGGACCCTGATGCTCTGCCGGGCGAGCTCGTGGTCATCTACCAGAACGAGGCGCGTGGGATCCCGACCGAAGGCCCGGCTCGTATCCTGGTTCACTCCGTCGCTCCCTCCCGTAACCGGACACACCAGCAAGTGAGATGCACCGCGGCCCCTTCCACCCCTTCCCCGGTGTCATCCCGGCCAACGTGGTCGTATATTGACACCGGGCATGCGCCGAAGCAACGCCCGGCTCACGAATCGCGATCCATCACGCGAGAATTCCGACCCCGGATTCACACCCCCCTGCCCCGGGGTGTCGCCCCTACGGCGACGGTCAGAGGCGCGTAAGGGGCCGCTCCGCCCCGGCGCCCGGCGCGAAGAAGCTCCTCGATGATCTCCTCCGGCGGGTATCGTGGATGCGGGCCGGGGCCTCGCCCATCTCAGAGAGGCGGGGCTCCACGAGTCCCGGTTCGTCCGGGGCGAAGAACCGTTCGGCTTCGATCGGGAGGACGAGCTCCACCTCCCCGTCCGGGTAGCGCTCGCCAGCGGCCCTGAGGGCCTCCCCGATGCTCCTGGCTCGCACGGCCACCCAGGACCGCTCCCTCTCGTCCACCACCTCCAGAATCACCCTGATCACGACCCGCTCCCGGTCCTGCGATTGCAGGGCGAGTCCCAACGGCTGTTGCCCTCAAGGATCATCCTCTCTATCCTTTGCTTGATGTCCTCTGTCCCGCTCGGCCACCTCGCCGAATAATCCGCCGAATGTCGCGCACCCTCCGGGGGGGTACCCAGCTCGAGCACGGATATCCTTCGGTAACGCTCCTCCTCCCTGAGACGCTCCAGGAAAGTGTCTCTCAGGCCGGCATCGATGCCGGGAGCGAGAACGACCACCACCACACCCTCGAGGATGTGTACCATAAACGCCGGGTCCTGCAGAGAGCCGACCGGTACCTGTCTGATACCGTAATCGCTCCCCCTGAGAAGCAGCGCAAGGGCCTGCCCCACAACGGGATCCCCATAGACTACAGCGATGGCCGCAAGATCGCGGTCAGGGCTTTTTTTCATCTCAGACCCCTGTCTAATCCTCACAAGAAGGCTCTCTTGCCCGTTCTTCTCCATACACTCTCAGGCAATGATGGTAGAAGGGGGAGCGATGGGATACCGGCCGGGCGGCGCATATTGGGCCACCGAACGGCACATTTACGCCCCATGAGGCTTCTTCAGAGTTCCGAAGGGGAGATTATCCCAAGCTCGAACGCCTTTACGACCGCCTGGGTGCGGTCGGAGACTTCCAGCTTGGCGAAGATGTGCTCGACGTGGTTCTTGACGGTCCCGAGGCTTATGTAGAGGGTCTCGGCTATCTTGGGGTTGGTGTAACCTTTCATTAGAAGTCCGAGCACCTCCATCTCCCGCGGCGTGAGGAGTTCCTTGATCCTCTCACGCTCGGGGTTGAGGTCCACCGGCCGAGTTATCTCGGTGCTCTTCGCGAGCTGCTGCAGCAGGCTGGTGGTAAGCCTGCGGTTGAGAGAGACCTCGCCGTCGAGCACCTTCCTTATCGCGGTGGCGAGCTGCTCTTGGGGCGAATCCTTCAGGACGTACCCTGAGGCCCCTGCCCTTATTGCTTCCAGCATGTAGTCCTGGTTCTCGTGTACGGTGAGTATCAGCACGCTCGTCCTGGGATAGCGCTGCTTTATGGCCCGTGTCGCGCTGAGCCCATCCATCCTAGGCATCCTGACGTCCATGAGCACCAGATCGGGATCCTCGCGTCGGCAGACGGCGAGCGCCTCCTGCCCGTCGGAGGCCTCCCCGACGACCTCGAAATCGGGCTCTGCCGAGAGCATGGCCCTGAGCCCGGCACGCACCAGGTCGTGATCGTCGACTATAACCAGCCGGGCCGGCCGATCGGATTTTTTCTCCAATCTGTCATCCCCCCGCTCTCTCTGAAAGTCCTTCCATGAGGCCGCAGCTAGAGAATCTTAGTGCCTCGTGCGCCCGGCCGCGAGCCCTTTCCTCCAGCCAGAGACCCATCCTGCCACGCAACGGGCACCCGGGCGGTTATCGCCGTTCCCCAACCCTTCCTGCTGAGAAGGTCGAAGCTGCCGCCGAGCAGAGAGAGCCTCTCCCGCATCCCGGAAACCCCGACCCTCTCCCCCGGTCCTTCCCCTACCAGATCACCGGGATCGAACCCGCACCCCCAGTCCCTAACCCTGAGGCTTACCTCGTTCCCCTTCCGCGCGAGCTCTATCTTCACCTTTCTGGTTCCGGCGTGCTTGCGCACGTTGGTGATCGCTTCCTGGAACACCCGGTAGAGCGCGGTCTCGACCGTGGGGGAAAGTCGCTCTCCGCCGAGGTTCTCTTCATAGGATATATCCCACCCCTCCTCCCGCAGGGCCTCAGCACGGAGGCGGATGGAAGCGGCGAGGCCGAAATCGTCGAGCTCGGTGGGACGCAGCTCTGCGATGACCCGCCTGGACTCAGAGATGGTCCTGCGCACCATCTCGATCCCCTGCTCCAGGAGCCTGCTTCCGCCCCGCGCTTCCTCCGGAAGCGCCGCGTATGCCTGCAGGTGCTGGTACGCGGCGACCGCCATCTGGGTGAGGTCGTCATGCACCTCGTAGGCAATCCTGCGCCGCTCCTCCTCCTGCGCCGTGAAGAGCTTGCCGACGAGATCCTGCAGACGCTTCTCCCTCTCGGCGAGCTCCCCGTAGAGCCGGGCGTTCTCCAGAGCGCTCGCCGCCTTACTGGCCAAACTGATCAGGATCTCTACCATCTGTCCCTCGGTCAGGTCGTCCGGACCGTAGACCTCCAGCACCCCGAGGGTGTGCTCGTGTATCCTCAGCGGCAGATAGAGCGTGCTCAGCTTCTCCTCCGGATTCCGGGAGTGATGCAGCTCGATAACCCGGTGTTCCCCGCTGCGCAGGACCTCGTAGAGCGCTCGCTGGGCCTCCGGCGTGTAGCGCGCCTTGTTCCAGAGGCTCTCGAACCCTATCGCCCGCCAGACCTTGAGCCTCCCGTCCTCCGCGGGAACGCTGATGACGGCCGTGGTGAGCGTGGAGATGCGCTGCATGATCTTGAGCAACCTAGTGCCTATCTCCTCGAACTCCAGTGTGGAGCTCAGGAGCTGACTCGCCTCGTATATCGCCAGCAGGGCGTCCACGCTGCGCCTGAGCTGATCCTCCGCCCATTTCCTCTCGGTGACGTCGTAGACCACGAAGCAGAGAACCCCACGCCCGGCGTGGGAGATCACGCTGAGGCTCCCCTCGACCTTCTTGCTCGAGCCGTCCGCGAGGCGGTGGGTGTAGCCGACGGAGAGGTGCCCCTCCTGCTCGAGGCTCTCCCCGGCGAGCTTCCTGATCCGGCCGATGTCCTCCAGCTCTACGACCTCCTCCAGACCGACGCCGGAGAGATTCCCGGTCCCGTAGCCGAGCATCCGCTCGCAGGCCGGATTCGCCTCGATGATCCTCCAGCTTTCTGGCTCGACCAGGAATATGGCCTCGGCGGCCTGCTCCACCACCCGATGGTAGAGTTCTTCCTGCTCCCTGCGCCTGCGCGAATCACCTCCCTTGAGGATCCTCCAGACGGCATCCACTATCCGCTCTGGACTCCGCAGAGAAACGTAGTCCTCGGCCCCCGCTCTCATGGCTTCGACCGCAGGTCCCTCCCCGGCCTGCTCCCCGAAGGCTATCACCGGGCAGCCGGAGAGGTTGAGGCCGGCCAGTTCATGAAGATCGGGCCCGATCTCGGCAAGTACGAGATCGAACCCGCCGGATTCGGGCCCCACACCGGATCCCCCGCGAATCGAGACCCGGTGGCCAGCCTCGCGAAGCCGCTGCGCGAGGATCCCGGTCTTCTCCACGGGTGAACCAAAAACCAGGATGCGCAGGTTCATCGCCGGGAACACCTTTTTACAACCGACAAACTGGAACCGCGAGGATATTCTCGGATCACGCCACCTTCTTCCCTTCCGGCGCCCGCCACCCTCCGCCGGTTGGCGGCATTCTAACCTCCGCCACGAACCCGCGCCAGCGGGGAGACGCCTACCTCCTCGCGCGAAGGATCAGGACGATCAGCGCGATCGCCCCGATCCCGGCGGCGACCGGAACGAGACGCTTCATGAGGGCCTCCCGGCTCGCCGCACCGAGGTCGAGCGGCTCGGGCTCCTCGGGAGGCTCGCGCCGGGGGGTTTCACGGGTGGTCGAGCGCTGCTGCTCCCCGGCCTTCTCCTCCCGGGCAGCCTGTTCGGAGTGTTCGGAGACGACGGATCCGACCGTGATCGCGCCGAGTGAACTCCCAGCCGTCACCATGGGGTCTTCGCTCACGACGTTCCCGAGTGTCGAGAACCCGGCGACGGGGGCCCCGGCAGCCTCGCCGCTCGCCGGGGTTGACCCCGCGCCGCCACTCGATGACGCCCCGGAGCCACCGTCCGCTTCGGATTCGCTGGTCTCTTCTCCGCCCGCTATCTCGCGCTCGAGGCAGTCGGCGAACTGCTCGAAGATCTTCGAGGCGACGTCCTGCGCCACACCCCGGCCGAACTGGGCCGCGCGGCCCGTGAGGCGCATATCGGTCTCCACGTTCACCCGCGTGCCTCCATCGGCCTCTTCGAGGGTGGCGGTTATCGTGGCCGAAGCGGTGCCCTGCCCGCGGGCGTCCCGTCCCGTCGCCTCGAGCACGGCCCGGTGGCCGGAGTCGTCTCTCTCTTTGTAGGAGACGGTCCCTCTGTAGTTGGCCGTGATCGGACCGATCTTGACCTTCATCGTGCCCTTGTAGGTGCCGTCCTCCTGCTGCTCCTGTATGGAGGCCCCTGGAAGGCACGGCGCTATCCGCTCGAGATCGAGCATCACATTCCAAGCTCGCTCCACCGGCACACCGACGGTGAACTGGTTTTCTATCTTCATCTTCTCTCCTCCTCCTTCGATTTCGAGAGCCTCACAAGGTCTTCTTCGGTGTCCACGTCCTCCGGGCTGGCCACCTCCCCGCACTCTACATCAAAGACCATCTCCGGGTGCCGCCGCAGAAAAGGCCTCGCCCCCCTGTCGCCGGAGAGCTCCATCTCGAGTGAAGACCACACGTCCCTGCGGAACAGTACGGGGTTGCGCCGCTCCCCGCCATAGGTGGCAACAGCCACCCTTGCCCCGCGCTCGTAAGCCTCTACGAGCCTACGCACGGCCCCGGCCCCGGCGAAGGGTTGATCTCCGAGCATCACGACGGCGGCACCTACCTCCGGGCCGCACGCCGCCAGCCCCGCTCGCACCGAGGTGGACTGGCCCTCCCGCCAGTCGCGGTTCTCCACGATCCGCACCCCGTAATGCCCGCAGATCCCGCGCATCCTCCCGGCTTCGTATCCGACGACGACGATCACCTCATACACCGGCGACTTCAGCGCCTCCTCGACGACGGCGCACACGAGCGGTTTTCCACCGAAGTCGGCGAAGAGCTTCCCGCCGCCGAACCGGCTCCCCTCCCCGGCGGCAAGCACGATGGCGGCCACCGTCTCACCCGGCACGCTCTGTGGCAGCCTCCTCGTAGCGCTGCAGGTGTATCGGCCCCTTCCGCTCCGCCAGCCTCCCGCCACGATGTCCGGTCTCGAGCGCGATGATCTCGGCGGCGATGGCCACCGCCGTCTCCTCCGGAGTCCTGGCCCCTATATCCAGCCCGATGGGGCTCGAGATGCGGGAGAGCTCCTCATCGCTGACCCCCTCCTCCCTGAGCCGCGCCGTCCTCTCGTCGTGGGTGCGACGACTGCCCATCGCCCCGATGTACCCGGCCTCCGTCTGGAGTGCGGCCTTGAGCACCGGCACGTCGAACTTGGGGTCGTGCGTGAGCACGCAGATGACGGTGCGCCTGTCCACGGGAGCGCTCTTGAGGAATTCGTCCGGCCAGGCCACAACCACCTCGTCCGCCGTCGGGAAACGCTCCCGGGTGGCGAAGACCGGCCTCGCGTCGCACACAGTGACCCTGTAGCCGAGAAATTTCCCGATGCGCGCCACGGCGGAGGCGAAGTCTATCGCCCCGAAGACGTACATCGCCGGAGGAGGAGCGAACGCCTGGATGAAGACGCCCACGTCATCCATCCGGCGCTGCCCTCGAGGCCCGAAGTGGCGGGTACCCGTGACCCCGCTCGCCAGCATCCCGCGTGCCGATTCGACCACCGCGCGGTCGAGGTCATCGTTGCCTGTACCCCCCAGGTGCTCTTCCTGGAAGACGAGCATCTTCCCGCCGAGATACTCATCCGGCCCTTCTATGACGGTCGCGACGGCGACGGGGACTTCACCTTCGAGCGCCTCCTTCCAGCGTGCGAGCAGCTCGCCCATCAGAAGTCCACCCGCTCGACGAAGATGTGGATCGTGCCCCCGCAGGTGAGCCCGACCCCGAAGGCTTCGTCGTCGGAGATGCCGTAGGTCAGAAGCTTGGGCTTCCCGCTCCGGATCACGGACATCGCCTCCTCGAAGACGGCGGGCTCGACACACCCCCCGCTCACCGAACCCACCACCTCCCCGTCTTCGCTGACGGCCATCGAGGTTCCAGGACCGAGGGGACCTGACCTCTCTACCTTGACGACCGTCGCGAGCGCAGCTCTCTTTCCTTCTTCACTCCAGCCTGCGACTTTGTCTATGACCGGGTTCCGCATCTGGCCTCCTCTGCCTTTCCAGTCTTATTCTATCCGCTATCCCCCGCTCCTGGTAAGCACAGTTCCGATCCGACACCGCTCCACCAGGCTGGCGGCCTGCTCACACCCTGGCCAAGCATCGAGAGCAACAGGCACAACCGGGGCAAAGACCTACCAGGGAGCTGAAACGGGCTACGCTCCGTGGCGATCGCGCTCCGCCGCGTCGGAGATGGCTCGCGCGAGGCGGCGCAGCGACTCGAAGTTGTTGCCAGAGAGGAAGGTATCGACGTAGGGCAGCGCGGCGGCCATCCCGGCGGCGAGCGGTTGGTACCCCGGACGGGCTTTGAGCGGGTTGACCCAGATGACGTGGTAGGCGAGCCTGTGGATCCGGGCCATCTGCTCGGCGAGGACGTCCACGTCCCCGCGGTCCCACCCGTCAGAGAGTATGACGACTACCGCACCCCGGGCCATCCCTCTCTGACCCCACCGGTCGACGAACTCCTTCAGGGCGTCCCCGAGCCGCGTTCCTCCGGAGAAGTCTTCCATCGCATCCGCCGCCCTCCTGAGCGCCGCGTCCGGGTCGCGGATGGCGAGCTCCCTGGTGAGCCGGGTGAGCCGGGTGCCGAGCGAGAACGACTCGAAGGGGGCGCCGGAGATCACCCCGGCATGCAGGAACCTCAAGAGAGCCCGGCTGTAGGGGGACATCGACCCCGAGACGTCGCACAGCACCACGACCCGCCTCGGTTCGCTCCGCGCTCTCCTGAACCGGTGCCGCACGGTCTCCCCCCCGGTGCGCATCGCCCCGCGCATCGTCCGGCGCGCATCGTAGTGTCCCCTCCTGGCCGGCTCGAGGCGGCGTGTCTTCCTGAGAGCTCCCCCCAAACTCAGCTCCTCCAGCAGACGGTCCAGCTCCCGAAACTCCTCGGGCGTGTACTCCGAGAAGTCTTTGCGTCGCAGGACCTCGACGGGGCTGTAGCGGAGCGTGACCGCCTCCCGGTCTCCCTCGCGGTTGGGCCTTACGGTCTTCTTCGCCGGGAGCACGGAGTCCTTCGGGGGAGGTATCCTGAAACGCATCTTCGGCACCGGTCTCTGCCTGTACTCCCCGCCTCTCTCCCAGAATATCTCGAAGGCCCGATCATAGGTCTCGCCGTCCTCCGGCCGCGAGGTGAGCGTGACCTTCCCGGCCCAGTAGACGTCCTCCCGCCTCCCGGCGTCGAGTTCCTCAAGGGCCCGGACGAACTCCATCACCCGGTCGGGTCCAACGCTGAGACCCGCCCCGCGCAGCACCCGCCCGAAGGCGACGGCTGCGTCCACCATGGAGGGCCCTTCAGGCACCCCTTGCCCCCGCTACCAGCGCGGCGAGGCCCGCCGCGGTGGTGCGCTGCTGATCCTCGTGGTACTTCAGGACCGAACCCAGCGTGGCCTCGACCAGCCGCTCATCGAGCTCTCTGGCTCCCAGCGCGACGAGAGCCCGCGTCCAGTCTATCGTCTCCGCCACCCCAGGAGGTTTGTAGAGGTCCATCCGACGCATCCTGCCGACCGCGGCGGCGACCTGCCTCGCCAGCCGCTCCTCGGCCTCCGGCACCCGCACGCGCACTATTTCGACCTCCCGCTCGAAGCCGGGGTGCTCGATGTAGAAGTACAGGCAGCGCCTCTTCAGGGCGTCGTGCACCTCCCGGGTGCGGTTGGAGGTGAGGACGACGATGGGCGGTCTCTCGGCCCTGATCGTACCTATCTCGGGTATCGTGACCGAGAAGTCGGAGAGGATCTCTAGCAGGAACGCCTCGAACTCGTCGTCGGAGCGGTCCACCTCGTCGATGAGCAGGACCGGGGGGGTCTCCCCCTCGTGCTCCAGCGCCTGCAACAGGGGTCGGCTGATGAGGAACTCCCGGCTGTAGAGGTCACGCTCCAGGTTCTCTCTGTCCCCGCCGAGCGCCTCGGTGGCCCGGATGTGCAGCAGCTGTCTCGCGTAGTCCCACTCGTAGACCGCCTGGTAGACGTCTATGCCTTCGTAGCACTGGAGCCTTATCAGCGGGGTATCGAGGATGCGGGAGAGGACCTTCGCCACCTCGGTCTTCCCCACACCGGCCTCGCCCTCGAGAAACAGCGGCCGCCCGAGCCTGAGCGTGAGGTAGATGGCGGTGGAGAGCCCCTCGTCGGCCAGATAATCGTGCTCCCCGAGCTTTTTCTGCAGCTCCACGGCATTCGTGACGCCGGGAGGCATTGCCCCCCGGCGTCCGTTCGCACCGCTGCTCACCGCTGCAGGGCTTGTTCCACCGCTCGCCGGGTGAGCACGCGCGCCAGATGCCGCCTGAACTCGGCCGATGCGGCGACGTCGGAGGAGGGACTCGTACCCTCGTCCGCAACCCGGCAGGCCTCCTCCAGGGACCTCGTGTCCGCTCCGGCGAGCGCCTCCTCCACGGCCCGCGCCCTGAGTGGTGTGGCTCCCATGTTGGTCAGCGCCACCCGGGCTGATCCTATGGAACCGTTCGAGCGCTCGACGACCACGCAAGAGCCGACCACGGCCCAGTCCTGGGCCCGGCGGTTGAACTTCTGGTAGTCCCAGCCGGTTCCGGAGCCGAGCTTGGGAACCCGGATCTCCGTGAGCACTTCATCCGGGGCCAGATCGGTCTGCAGGTAGTCTTTGAAGAAGTCCTGCGCCCTCACGGTCCTCTCCCCGCTCGGCCCCTTCACCCTCAGTTCAGCCTCAAGCGCGAGCAGGGCGCTCGGCAGGTCCGAGGCCGCATCCCCGTGCGAGATGGAACCCCCGATGGTTCCGCGGTGGCGCACCTGCGGGTCACCGACCAGCGAGGCGGTGTAGGAGAGGAGCCCGCAGTGCTCCCTTAAGGTCTGATCCCTCTCAAGCTCACAGTGGCGGGTCATCGCGCCGATGGCGATGTGATCTCCCTCGTCGCGGATGTACCTGAGCTCGTCCACCCTGCCAAGGTCGACGAGCATCGAGGGTGCCGCCAGCCTGAGCTTCATTATCGGGATCAGGCTGTGCCCGCCGGCGAGCAGCTTCGCGTCCTCCCCGTTCTGGCGGAGGAGGTCTATCGCATGCTCCACCGACTCGGCAACCTTGTAGTCGAAGGCAACCGGTATCACTACGCCTCACCTCCTTGCTCGGTCTGGGCGGGTCTGCCCGAGAGATTCGCCTCCCGGCTGCCCGCCTCGCGCCCGCGAGCCTCCTGTATGGCCTGCCAGACCTTCCACGGCGACGCCGGCATGTCTATGTGGGTCACACCGAACGGCGCGAGCGCGTCGATGATCGAATTGATCACCGCCTGCGGTGAGCCTATCGTCCCGGCCTCGCCTACGCCCTTGACACCGAGCGCGTTGGAAGGCGAGGGCGTCACCGTACGCTCGAGGGTGTAGTTCGGGAGTTCCGGTGCCGCCGGCACGAGGTAATCGACCATCGATCCCGTTACAAGGTTCCCGTCCTCGTCGTAGACGGCCTCCTCGTAGAGGGCCTGCGCGATGCCCTGCGCGATCCCCCCATGCAGCTGACCCTCGACGATCTGCGGGTTTATGATCGGCCCGCAGTCGTCGACCGCGAAGTAGTCACGGATCCTGACCTTCCCGGTCTCGGTGTCCACCTCACTGACGCACAGGTGCGCCCCGAACGGGAAGGTGAAGTTCGGCGGATCGAAGAACTGCTCCTCACTCAACCCCGGCTCCATCCCCTCGGGGAGCCCGACGCCGAGGTAAGCCCTCCCGGCCACCTCCTGCATGGAGACGGATTTCTCCGGAGATCCTACGACGGAGAACCTGCCTCCCTCGAACTCTATGTCCCCCTCGGCGGCCTCGAGCATGTGGGCGGCAATCTTCTTGGCCTTCTCGACCACCTTCTGGGCCGCCAGATACACCGCCACCCCTCCTACGGGGAGGCTGCGCGATCCATAGGTGTCACGTCCCCAGGGTGCCGAGGCGGTGTCGCCGTGGATCACCTCGACGTCGTCCGGGGAGACGCCGAGCACGTCGGCTGCTATCTGGGACCAGCTCGTCACGTGCCCCTGGCCGTGCGGCGAGGTCCCGGTTACGACCTCGACCTTGCCGCTGGAGAGCAACCGTACCGAGGCGGCCTCCCAGCCCCCACCGCCGCCGCCGAGCGAAGCGACGACCTGCGAGGGTGCTATGCCGCAGATCTCGGTGTACGTCGAGAAACCGAGCCCGAGCTGTACCGGGTCGTTCTGCTCCCGACGGCGCCGCTGCTCTTCCCTCAGCTCTTCGTAGTTGGAGATCTCGAGCAGCTTGTCCAGCGCCCCCTGCATATTCATCGAGTCGTACTGGATACCCGCAGGGGTCGTCGTCGGCTCATCGAACGGCTCGTAGAAGTTCTTGCGCCTCACCTCGACCGGATCCATGTCGAGCCTGCGGGCGAGCGCGTCGATGATCCTCTCGCAGGCGTAGGCCGCCTCGGGACGCCCGGCTCCCCTGTAAGCGTCCGTCGGGGTCTTGTTGGTGAACACAGCAGTACAGGTGAACGAGTAGGCGTCGAAGTTGTACACCCCGGGGTACATGAAGGCGCCGAGCAGCGGCACCACGGTGGTCCCGAGCTGCAGGTAGGCCCCCATGTCCGCCAGGATCTTGACCCTCATGCCCAGTATCTTTCCGTCCGATGTGGCCGCGACCTCTATATCTTGTATCTGGTCGCGGCCGTGTATGGTCGCAAGATAGTTCTCCGAGCGGTCCTCTACCCACTTTATTGGGGTGTTGAGCCTCCTAGCGAGCGCGAGCGCGAGCGCCTCCTCGGCGTAGATGTTCAGCTTGGAGCCGAAACCTCCGCCGACGTCGGGTGCGACTACCCGCAGCTTGTTCTCGGGCACACCGGATACCGCGGAGAGCGTGATCTTGAGCAGGTGGGGAACCTGCGTCGAGGAATAGACCGTGAACCCGCCGGTCACGGGGTCGGGCTGCGCCACCACCCCTCTGGTCTCGATGGCGTTGGGGATCAGCCGCTGCTGGATGTACCGCTCCTTGACGACCACATCGGCCTTCTCGAACGCTCCCTCGACGTCCCCTACCTCAAGGGGCCACGTGTAGCACTCGTTCGTACCGAGATCCTCGTGCACCACGGGGGAGCCGTCCCTGAGGGCCTCCTCCATGTCCGTGACCACGTCCAGCGGTTCGTAGTCGACCTCGATCATGTCGACCGCGTCGCGTGCCCGGTAGCGGTCGACCGCAACCACGACCGCGACGGCGTCTCCGACGTAGTTGACCTCTTCCCTGGCGAGCGGCCAGTGATTCGGGATCCTGAGATCCTCGGTCACCTGCCAGCCGCACGGCAGCGGCGCGGCCCACTCATCGGCGAGATCGTCACCGGTGAACACCGCTACGACCCCCGGCTGCTCCTTCGCCGCCGAGGTGTCAATAGACCTTATCCTGGCGTGTGCGTAGGGGCTGCGCAGCACAGCCGCGTGCAGCATGCCGGGGAGCCGCATGTTGTCCACGTAGGTGCCCCGCCCGGTTACGAGAGCAGGGTCCTCCTTCCGCAGCACACCACCGCCGACGTACTTCTCCGGTGCCTGGGTCACCTCTATGTCCTCCTCTTTCTCCAGGTTCAGGAAGCCGCAACCTGGCGCATCTCACGAGACGCCTGCTGCACGGCCCTCACTATGTTCTCGTAGCCCGTGCACCGGCACAGATTCCCTTCGAGCGCCTCCCTGATCTCCTGCTCGGTAGGCTCGGGATTCTCCTTGAGGAGGCTTACGGAGGCCATGATCATACCCGGCGTGCAATAACCGCACTGCAGGCCATGGTTTTCGTGGAAGGCCTTCTGGACCGGATGCCACCCGCCGTCGCTCGCTATACCGCGCACGGTGGTTATCTCGCAGCCATCGGCCTGTACAGCGAGTATCGTGCAGCTTTTCACCGACTCACCGTTGAGGAGCACCGTGCAGGCCCCGCAACTGGTGGTGTCGCATCCCCAGTGGACACCACCTATCCCGAGGTTCTCCCTCAGATGGTGCAGCAGGAGAAGCCTCGGCTCCACCTCCGCCACGTGTGTGCGGCCGTCTACGGTCATCTGGATCCTTCGCACAAGCCTTCCTCCTTTCCCACCTGTCCGCCATGCTCCGTCAGAGCCATCTGGAAAACCCGGCGAAGCGAATACCTGAAGGCGATCCAACCGAAACCCTGAGGAAACGTTCGCGCACGCCTTTCCTTTCGCTCCACCGATCATTTTCAGTTTAGCACGAGGGCTTTTTCTCGTACACACGCTGAAAACTCCCCTCCGGAGACATCAGCGTATAAAATCCGCTCGGTTATGCTTGAGAGGGAACATCACCTGGCTCTCCTGGAGGAGTTGTCGTGTTCCAGGGCCCTGCTCCCGTTCCGGGGGTTGATCTCCCCGCTCGTCTCCTACGACAGGAAGCACAACAGCGACCTCGTGCGTACGTTGCGCGTCTTCTTCGAGGCTAACGCTAACGCGAGCGAGGCGGCTGAGAGACTCTTCCTGCACCGTAACAGCATGACCTACCGACTAGCGCGCATCAGCGAACTGACGGGGTTAGACTTAAAGGACCCTTCAGCTAGGCTGGCCCTGCAGCTGGGACTCCTTGCTGAGAAGCGACAGGGAAAGGAGATAAGCGATGAGAGCTAGCACCAGAAACCGACTGCCCGGCACAATAACAGAGGTGGTGAAGGGTACCGCGGCGACGAAGGTCTCCCTCCAGGTCGGCGACAACCACATGGTGGCTCTCATTACCACAGAGAGCGCCGAGGAACTCGGCCTGCGGGTGGGCCAGCATGTCACCGCCCTCGTAAAGGCCACCGACGTCATGATCCTCGCAGAAGACGGCGAATAGAGATTCCAGGACGAATCGACATATAGGGCAAGATCTGCTTTCACTCGAAGGGCAAGCCAACGAGCGAAGTAGATGTATAACCGCACGCTGCAAACCACCGGAAACTCAATGGCACCAGATCAGAGATTTGCTTTCGGGCAAGCCCAAAGAAAGGGTTCGCACGACCAGAGATGACCGCATCTTCGTAACAACGGCTGTTTGCCGGTGCCTTGCTCAGCGGTGCAATATGCCCGAGCGTTATGGCAACTGGAAGATCATCCACAAGCGATTCACTCGCCGGGTAAGGGCTGGTGTACGGGAAGAGGTCTTCGAGGTCTTGACGAGCGATCCGGATAACGGGTACACCTGATCGGCAGTTCAATCGTAAGGACTCACCGGCAGGCGGCTACAGGAAAAAGGAGACTCCAAATGAGGCTTTGGGACGTGGTCAAAGAGGTTGGAGTACCAAGGGTTACATGACGGCCAAGGCTCCGGAGCGTCAGATGCACTTCATCATAACTGCGGGTCAGGCTAGCGACTCGCCTCAAGCGGTCGTTTACTTGATGAGCTCAAAAACCGGCCACGCGATTGCAGACAAGGGCTACGACACCGAAGGATCTATCCCTGATCCTGCCCGGTGATCCTGGCGAGGAAGGATTCGAGTTCTTCTGCTCTGGAGAACCTTATCTCGATCTTCCCCCCCCTCTTCAGTGCCCTGACCCGGGTGGGTAGTGATAGTGCCCGTTGTATGTCTCGAGAAACTCTTTTATAGTCCTCTTCACGAGAGGGAGGATTGTTTTCTTCTCCCTCTCTGCCCTCCGACCCTTCTTTCTCCCGGACCTGCCCCTGGTTCAGCAGCTCTCTGGCCCGCCGTTCGGTCGCACGAACCGAGAGCTTCTCTCGCACCACCTGTTCCGCCAGACGCCTCATCTGGTCTTCGTCCTCCAGTGACAGGAGCACCCTGGCATGCCCCTCCGAGAGCTTCCTCTCCACCAGCATCGTCTTGATGGAGTCCGGTAGCTGCATCAGGCGCAGCGTGTTGGAGATTGCAGCCCGGCTCTTTCCCAGCCTCGCCGCGAGCTGTTCTTTGGTGAGCCCGAAGCTGTCCATCACGGCCTGATACGCCCCCGCCGTTTCCAGCGGGTTGAGATCTTCGCGCTGGATGTTTTCTACCAGGGCGAGCTCCACAGCCTCACCTTCTCCAGCCTGCCTTATGAGCACCGGAACACGGTCCAACCCAGCCTCTCGGGCGGCCCTGAGGCGCCTCTCCCCGGCTATGAGCTCGAACCCGCTCCCGGCCGGTCTGACCACCAGCGGTTGGAGTATCCCGACCTCTCTGATCGAGGCAGCCAGCTCCCGTATCCCTCCCTGAGGGAACTCGCGCCGCGGCTGGCGGGAATTGGGACGTATCGCCGTGATGGGGAGCTCTTCGAACCTGAACCCCGCGACGCTCTCGCCCGTAGCGATGAGCGCGGAGAGTCCGCGCCCCAGTCCCCTCCTACCCACGACTCTTCACCTCCTCCGCCACCGCAGCGTAGGCCTCAGCTCCGATGCTCTTGGGAGCATAAAGAATGATGGGCAGACCGAAGCTAGGCGCCTCGCTCAGCCGGATGTTGCGCGGGATCATGGTCCTGAACACCCTGTCCCCGAAGAAGGCCCGGACGTCCTCGGCTACCTGCTTGGCGAGGTTCGTGCGGACGTCGAACATCGTGAGGAGAACACCGCCTATCTCGAGCCTGGGGTTGAGATACTTCCGTACCTCGTCTATCGTTTCCCTCAGATGGTTCAACCCTTCGAGCGCGTAGTACTCGCACTGCACCGGTATGAGTGCCTCGTCCGCCGCCGTGAGGGCGTTTATGGTCAGAAAGTCGAGGGAAGGCGGGCAGTCGAGTAGTATCCTGCCATACTTCCCCTCCGGAAGCTTTTCTATGGCTTTCTTGAGCTTGAACTCACGTGCGAGCGCGGAGGTCAGCTCGACCTCCGCTCCAACCAGATGGACGCTCGAAGGCGCGAGATACAGTCCCTCGATCCTGGTGGAGACGGCTATCTGATCCAGAGGCTTTTCTTCGAGCAGCACGTCGTACATGCACGGGCCATCACCGGGTGTTACCCCCAGCCCGCTGGTGGCATTGGCCTGAGGATCCATATCGACCACCAGCACCTTCTCCCCCATCTTGGCTAGATATGCACCCAGGTTTATGGCCGTAGTGCTCTTCCCGACCCCACCTTTCTGGTTCACTATGGCTATTACTCGCCTCACCGTACGCATCTTAACACGGCCGACACCTCCCACCTCATCGTCCTCCGCCTAGGGGCGCCCTGCGTATCCGTCCGGAAGCCCTGGGAAAGTCCCCCGGCGTCCCGCTCTCTTTCCTGACGAGAACCAGCCGGTGCCCGACGTTTCCCACCTCGGGCAAAAACTCGACCGGGCGCACCGAAGGTCTACCTCCACCCAGGATCGCGGCGGCCCGCTCCCCCCCACTCAACTCATCCTCAGATACCGCTCCCTTCATAGCAACGGCCATGCCACCGATCTCCACGAGAGGAAGGGAATACTCCAGTACCACATCCAGAGCCCCCACCGCACGGCTCACGGCCACCTGGAAACCTTCCCTGCTCCGAGTCCGCGCCAGCTCTTCCACCCTCCCCATCCAGACCCTGGCATTAGAAATGGAGAGCTCACGGATAACACGACACATGAAGGCGGCCTTCTTTCCCGTCGACTCCACGAGAAGCACGTCGACCTGGGGGAGCAGAATCGCGAGCGGTATGCCCGGGAGCCCTCCTCCACTCCCGATGTCCACCAGATCGCGGACATCGTCCATTAACCCGCCAGAGGCACAGGAGAGAGAGTCGAGCAAATGCCGTTTCACTATCCTTTCCGGGTCGCGGTCCCCGATCACGTTGGCCCTCTCGTAGGATGCCAGAATCTCCACGTAACGGAGAAGCAGACCCAGCTGCCCACTCCCCAACTCCCATCCCCAATACCCCAGCTGCTCCTCAATGAGGAGACCCCAGTCCTCCCGTTTCACGTGAAACGCCGTCCAAACCTTCGTGACGAACTATCGCGACAGATGTTTGTTTTTACAAACCATTGTCGCCTACCGACGTGTTTCACGTGAAACACGCCGGCGGACCGGGGCTATCTTGACGCGACGATTTTCGCCGGATCCCTCGCTGAAGGTGGTCACACGTTCATCGTCCCGCAGGAAGAGGTGAACGATTCTCCGCTCTGCGGAACTCATGGGCGGGAGTTCGATGGTTCTGCGCTCACGCACGGCTCTGCGGGCGCTACGGTGGGCCATACCCTGCAGGGCTTCGATCCTGCGCTGACGGTATCCCTCCGCGTCAAGGATGATTCTCTTGGTAAAACCGTGACGCTTTGCCACGGTCACGTTGACAAGGTACTGGAGGGCATCGATCGTCTCACCCTTCTGTCCAATAAACAGGCCTGTCTCCACAGCGTCGACGTCGGCGGCTATGTAGTCACCAGCGTCGTAGACTTCAACGCGTCCCTCAATGCCCATTTTCGAAACCGCTTCAGAGAGGTAGTCTCTTATGTCATCCAGAATCTCTGCGGGGACTTCGCTTCCGGAGGCGGATACTTCTGGTTCAGGCTGGCCATTCTCCTCGAACTTCTCTTCCTTTACGAAGTCCGCGGTGGGGGAGATGAACGCCTGGCTACCGGTTGAGGTATGTTCCGCCTCTTCGGGTACCCTGACGGCGATACGTGCGTCTCTGGCACCTATACCGAGGAAACCCGAAGATCCCTCATCGAGGATCTCGTACTGCAAGACGCGCTCGTCGAGGCCCAGTGAAGCACGGGCCTTTTCAAGCGCTTCTTCGACCGTTGCTCCGTTGAACTCAAGCGATCGACTCATTTCTTCTTCTTTCTCCGCTTCCTCTTTGCTACCTTCCTGGCGTGAGCTGCCGCTTCCTCCTGAGTCATAGGCCTTTCTGGTTGCTGGCGATCCTCGCCGCCGGCCGGCCGGCCGGTACCGGCGATACCGTGGCCGTAGATAGCGTAGTTCTGAACTATCGTGACCAGATTGGTCGTGATCCAGTACATAAAAAGACCGGCCGGGAAATTCCACAGGAAGATCATAAAGACGAACGGCAGGATCAGCATGAGGACCCGCTGCTGGGCCGGAGCCTGATTCTCGCGCATTGTGATGGCCATACCGGCGGCCATGGTCAGAGCGGATATGATGGGTAGGATGTGGTATGGGTCAGCCTGGGAAAGGTCCGTGAACCACAGGAACCCGCCGGTCCTGAAACTCGGGACCTGGGGTGGCTGGCCGAAGTAACCGCCGAACTCCCGGATCACGTAATAGAGGCTCAGGAAGATCGGGAGCTGTATCACGGCGGGGAGGCAACCGCTAAGCGGGTTTATCCCCCGCTCTTGGAAGAGCCGCATTTGCTCCTCCCGCTGCCTCTGCGGGTCGTCCTTGAACCTCTCACGAATCCTCTTGAGCTCGGGCTGCAGCTGCTGCTGTGCCCGCATACTGCGAACCTGTCTTATGGTGAGGGGAAACAGCAAAAAGCGAACTATGGCGGTCACGACCACGATACACGACCACCACGGCAACCCCAGCGCGTGGAAGAATTTCAGCCCGTCACCAAGCGGGCTTATCAGGGGGCTCAGCACGTTCTCGAAGAACCGAACTATGCCGTTGTTGGTCGCGCTCGCAGCAAGGAGAATGTAGGTTGGATCAGTCATCTTCAGCTCTTCGTATCAACCGTCCGATCAATCAACCGCTCGTGGGGTGCACGAGCCGAAACTCTGGTAGGATGCAGTATAACCCCTCCTGGCAGGAGAATACCTAAGAATCACCACCACTTACCTTCTGCCCGACGTTCGTCAGACGCTCAAGGGCACGGTCAAACTCGGATTCAAGGTCCTCAAATTCGGCCGAGGCCGCCGCAGGACGGACTGAGACCACGAGGTCGTATCCCTCACCCCCGAGATTCGAACTGCGTGCTGAGAATATCTCCCTGATCCTGCGCCGGAGCTTGTTGCGGACCACTGCCGTCCCGACGCGTTTCGATACGGCCATGCCGAGCCGGGGGTTCTGCAGGCCGTTGGGGTAGAGGTGCACGGAGAGAAGCCTCCCCCTGTACACCCTACCCTCACGGTAGACACGCTCGAAATCCCGAGAATCGGTGAGACGCATCCTTCTGGCCCGGGTCAACCTCGTGCCGGGGGACCGGAGAACGGTGGGCGATCAAACGGTCAGACGGCGACGTCCACGCCTGCGACGGGCGGCAAGTATCCTGCGACCACCCACGCTGCGCATCCGCCGGCGAAACCCGTGGGTTTTGGCACGCTTGCGCCGGTTGGGCTGATAGGTACGCTTCATGTAAGACCTTCCCTTCTCGGTACGTCCATCAGAATACGTTCTCCCGGTCAGTATATCCAAAGAGCATAACGGCATCCAAGCGCACACGAGAACACAAAGACGATCCCTTTCACGCGATGCTGGCAAGAAAGTGCTGCAAACAAGCGGCTATACCGCAAGTTTCAGGCGGCGTATAGAGGATGTTGCGCTGGAATAAGCGAGATTATCCACAAAGTTATCCACAGCCTGTGGATAAACCTGTGGATAATAAGATCAATAGGCTGCAAAAGGGGATTTTTTTATCTCAGATTCTGGCATGAGCAAAGACAGTGCGTTAAATTCCGTGGCGGGGATGATCAGAGCGGAGCAGACATCAGGTGAACCGGGACGGGCTGAGGTAGCGATCAGGGTGGCCGTCTATGGCGAAGGGGGCAACCCGGAGATAATGGAGATCTCCGCCTCCGGTCCCCGTGCGGCCACCTCGAAGTTCACCCGTCTGATCATGGAGCACGTGGCGGGTGGGTTTCCCGAAGAAGCGCTGCGCGAGATACTTGAGAACCTGATACACGCGGACTACCGGGGCGTCGTCGTCTCGATTCTGGATGGGGGGAGGACAGTGAGGGTCTCCGACAGGGGGCCTGGGATAAGAGACAAGGTGAGGGCGATGGAGTTTGGCTTCAGCGGAGCCAGTCCGGAGGCTCTGAGACACATCCGGGGGGTCGGGGCGGGGCTGGGTATCGCACGCGAAGCCGCGGTGAGGGCTGGTGGAAAGATAGAGATAGAAGACAACATAGGCACCGGTACGGTCGTCACCATCTCGACGAAAAAGGAAGAGGGTTCCCGTTCGAAGGAGAAACCAAGCCGGCCGCGCTACCCGGATGCCGTGCCGAAGATAAATCTTTCCGAACGACAGCAGAAGACCCTGCTGACGGTAATGGAAGAAGGGGAAGCGGGTCCATCCACCGTGGCCGAGGTGCTGGAAGTAAGCGTGAGCACGGCCTATCGCGACCTCTCCGTGCTCGAGGAGCAGGGTTTGCTCCTGTGCGAGGAATCTGGAAAGCGCGTCATCTCACCCCTCGGACGAGATCTCGTTCAGGCCATAGTCTCCAGCTGGGTGTAAGGGGGCAGAGAGTCGTGGCGCGCAGGGTAGAAGAAGTCTGGGCAGAAGTACTCAACCGCATCGCCGAGGAGGTCGACGAGTCCTCGCTCAAGGTGTGGTTCGAGAGCATCGTGCCGGTGGGGCTGAGCGACGGCAGACTCGAGATCTCAGTGCCCAACTCGTTCGCCAAGGAATACATAGAGAGCCGTTTCCGACCCACGCTCGAGGATGCTCTGGACCACACCCTCGGACGCAGCGGCAGCACTGTCGAGGTCCTCGTGGGAGGGACGGGCAGAGAGAGCGGGCTGGAGCGCGGCAGCGGCGTCGAGCACGTCCTGAGTGCCAGGACACCGAGGCCTTTCAAGGCGAAGTACACCTTCGACACGTTCGTAATCGGGGCTGGCAACAGGTTCTCTCATGCGGCGGCGATGGCGGTGGCCGAGTCCCCGGGCGTGGTATATAACCCGCTCCTGATCTACGGAGGGGTGGGCCTCGGCAAGACACATCTGCTGCACGCAGTCGGTCAGTACGTCGAAGAGCAGGACCCCAGCATGCGCGTTCGTTACGTCACCTGCGAACAGTTCACGAACGACTTCATCAACTCGATAGGGGAGAACGATCCTTTAGGCTTCCAGAAGCGTTACAGAGAGAACGACGTACTCCTGATCGACGACATACAGTTCCTTGAGAACAAGGTCGAAACCCAGGAGGCTTTCTTTCACACCTTCAACGCGCTCTACGAAGAAAACAAGCAGATAGTGATCACCTCCGATAGACACCCGCGATACATCCAGACCCTCGAAGACAGGCTCGTATCGCGCTTCGAGTGGGGACTCGTCACGGACATAAAACCGCCCGACCTGGAGACCAGGATAGCCATCCTGCGCAAAAAGGCGGCGATGGACAAGCTCGAGGTCGACGACGACGTTCTGACCTTCATCGCCTCGAAGGTCTCGACGAACATCCGGGAGCTGGAAGGGGCTCTGGTACGTATCCTGGCCTACTCATCACTCTACGGAAGGGAGGTCACCGTCGCACTCGCCGAGGAAGTACTCAAGGACATATTGCCCGACCAGCCCTATCGCGAAATACCAATAGAGCTGATCCAGCACGAGGTGTGCAGATACTTCGGCATCGCCCGTCAGGACCTCATAGGCTCCAGCCGCTCCAAAGCCTTCGCCTATCCCAGACAGGTAGCCATGTACCTGTGCCGTGAGATAACCGACGAATCCCTCCCAAAGATAGGACGTGCATTCGGGGGTCGGGACCACTCAACGGTCATGCACGCCACAAACAAGATAGCCAACCTCATCAACAATGATCGGGACGCTTTCAACCAGATCCACGACCTCACACAACAGATAAAGTCAAAGAGGTAGAGAAAACAAATCCCCTCTGCCTACACCGATTCGCTGATGACCCCATTACCCCAGGGGGGTACTTTGCAACACCGTAAGAAACGCACGTTTCTTTAGTTATCCACACTCTGTCCACAGGAATGCACCCAGCCTGTGGATAACTCGCCCGTGTTATCCACAGAAGTGGATGAGTTATCCACAGAAACTGTGGATAACCGGCCTTGTCTGTGGATAAATCCATACGGTTGATCGTATAAGTTACAAATTTCAGGCATACTTTGCATGCCGACTTGTGGATAACCCTGTGGATAAGAGGGGTACAAGCTGTGGATAACCCTGTGGATAGAATTGTGGATAACACGGGCCTGTGGATAACTCGCGAGTTATCCACAGGATATCCACAGGGCGGGGTGGGTTATCCACAGATTTTATCCACAGGAGGTTTGGGTGTTTTCCTGCTCTGGAAAAGGGTTTTCCAGAGTTATCCACACTATCCACAGGCCTTATTAATATTATTATTCTAACTAAGATAAGGTTGAGTATTAATAATAAGGTCGAGAGGAAGGTCGCATGAGAGCTGTTTGTAACACGGATCAGTTTGGCAGGAAACTCGCGCTGGTCTCGCGGGGGGTGTCTACGCGATCAACGGTTGACGTATTGGGAGGGATACTGGTCGAGGGGACCGAGGGGGAGCTCAGACTCTCGGCGACCGACATGGACGTATCGATACAAACCACCTCTCCTGCGGAGGTGGAGGAAGATGGTCGGGTAGTCATACCGGCACGCATCTTCAACGACATAGTACGATCGCTGCCCATCGGGGATCTTGTGCTGGAGTACGAGGCTGCTGAGGGGACGGTGAGGCTCGCCGCGGGCAGGAACGAGTACCGCATCAGGGCTTACGCGGCGGACGAGTTCCCGGGGCTGCCGGTATTCGAGGCCTCCGACGCCTTTGCCATTTCCGGGGAGGTTTTGGTAGAGACCGTGGAGAAGGTCTCCCGGTCGTATTCCAGGGACGAGACCCGTCCGGTCCTTACCGGGATACTCGTGAGCTTCGAGGGGTCACGGTTGAGGATGGTTACGACCGACTCCTACCGGCTTTCCATAAAAGAGACGGATATCGTGAGCAGCTTCGAGGGCAGGAGGGATGCGATAATCCCTGCCAGGGCCATGCAGGAGGTGGGCAGGATCTTCTCTGGATCTGAGGAGGAGAACATAGAGGTCGTGCTCGGGGAGAACCAGGCGCTTTTCCGGGTGGGCGACGTGTTGTTCGGGACGCGGCTCATCGAGGGGAATTTCCCCGAGTACGGCAGGCTCCTTCCCGAGAGGTTCGAGCGGGAGATATCCGTTCCGCGCGAGGATCTGATGGGCACCCTGCGCAGGGTTAGCCTCTTTGCGCAGCGCCAGACTCCGCCCGTTCCGGTGACGCTTTCCTTTTCTGAGGGGGAGGTCGAGGTTTCAGTACGGAGCCAGGAGATAGGAGAGGCCCACGAGAAGCTACCCGCCACGAGCGAGGAGGAGTTCCAGATCTCGTTCAACCCTGGATATCTGCTCGACGGGGTCTCCGCCGTCGACTCGGAGCGGGTGCTCTTCAGGTTCAACGAGTCGCTCAAGCCGGCGCTCATTGTGCCGGGAGGGGAGAAGGAGGAGGACGACGACTTTCTCTATCTCATTATGCCGATGCGCGATCCTGCACACGTCTGAGACCGGGAGGAGTCTTGCAGCTGCCCGCCGGCATGACGCTTGGACAGGCCCTGAAGGCGGCTGAGGTCGTCAGCAGTGGGGGGGAGGCCAAGGTACTGATCCAGAGCGGGGAGGTGCGTGTCAACGGTGCGGTGGAGACCCGCCGGGGGCGCCGGATGAGGGGTGGCGACGTGGTCGAGGTCGCCGGGCGCCGCATAGAGTTCCGCTGATATGCGCTATATCCGTGCGATACGGCTTGTGAACTTCCGGAACTACGCGGATGCCAGCGTCGTTTTCTCTCCCGGGCTCAACGTCGTCTACGGCGAGAACGCGCAGGGGAAGACAAACCTGCTCGAGGGCGTGGCGTTCGCCGCTTCGGGCTCTTCTCCCCGCACCGCCAACGACTCGGAGGTGGTGCGG
The DNA here is from genome assembly GCF_028617075.1 of Rubrobacter calidifluminis. NCBI lineage: Bacteria > Bacillati > Actinomycetota > Rubrobacteria > Rubrobacterales > Rubrobacteraceae > Rubrobacter > Rubrobacter calidifluminis. The sequence goes on from NZ_JAQKGV010000009.1 coordinate 44,074, forward strand.
TGGGGGGCTGGGTTTGCCCGGGCGGAGATGAGGGTCTCCCTGTGGTCTTCCTGTGAGCGGCGGGTGTCCGTCGGTTACGCACCGGGGCAGAGGAAACGCCTGATCGTCGATGGTGCTCCGGTCGGGTCTCTGGCGGAGTATGCGGCCGGTGCCGCGGGGGTGCGCGCGATAACTTTCTTTCCGGACGACATAAGGATTGTCAAGGGGGCTCCCTCCGACCGGAGGGAGTTCATCGACTCTCTGCTTTCCACCCTCAAGCCGTCCTACGCCCGCGCGGCCTCCGAGTACACCAGGGCCGTACAGCAGCGCAACCAGCTCCTGCGCCGCATACGCGACGGCCTCTCCTCCCGCAGAACCCTCGACACGTGGGATAGGAAGGTGATCCAGCTTGGCCTGACTCTGCTCAAGGAGCGCTCCGGTGCGTTCCCCGCCCTCGCCGAGCACTTCACACGTTCTCTGAGGGCGTTGTACGGGCCTGAGAAGGCCGCCGTGCGCTATCGCTATAGTACGACCCCGGAGACGTACGTGCAGGCCCTCAGAGACGCGCATGAGGGCGATATAGAGCGGGGGACCACCTCGATCGGTCCCCACCGGGACGACCTGGAGGTGCTGCTCGGCGGGGTGAACCTCACGACCTACGGGTCGCAGGGACAGCAGAGGCTTGCGACCCTCGGCCTCAAGATCGCCGCCAGGGAGTTCATCAGAGAGCTTGCCGGTGAGGATCCCATCTTGCTCTTCGACGACGTGATGAGCGAACTCGACGAGAGAAGAAGGCGGTACCTCGCCGAGTATTTTCTCGGGAGTGCACAGGCTCTGGTTTCAACTACCAACCTCGAATACTTCGAGGGGGAGACGCTCTCCAGGTCCCGTGTGGTGCGGGTGAGGGGAGGAGCGATACTCGAGGTTGCAAAAGGAGAGATGTCGCCCTGAGGTGGGTTGCCTGAAAGCCGCTTGCGAATGCAGCAAAGAGCCCCACGAGTGGTGTTGGGAAGACGTACAAGTTATGTTACAATCCTCAGGTGCAAAGCTATGTGTACAGTGTCCGGCCCGAACGGGTTCTCGCGGTTCTGGTAGCAATTGGAAGGAAGGGGATCTCTCTTGACGGTTGATCCTGCCCTGAAAAATTCCAAGGGTGACTATGATGCCAGTTCCATACAGGTTCTGGAGGGACTCGAGGCCGTAAAGCGGCGGCCGGGGATGTACATCGGGTCCACGGGACCTAGGGGTCTGCACCACCTCGTCTGGGAGATAGTGGACAACTCGATAGACGAGGCTCTGGCCGGATACTGCACGAGGATAGACGTGACCGTACACAGGGATGGTTCCGTGAGCGTCGACGACGACGGGCGCGGGATGCCCGTCGGAGTGATGGAGAAGTACGGACGTTCGGCGGTCGAGGTGGTGATGACCACGCTGCATGCCGGCGGCAAGTTTGGCGGTCGAGGCTACAAGGTCTCCGGCGGTCTGCACGGAGTGGGAGTCTCGGTCGTGAACGCCTTGAGCGAGTGGCTCGAGGTCGAGGTGCGGCGTGATGGTCACGTCTGGAGCCAGCGGTACGAGCGTGGTTTCCCGGTGAGCGAGCTCGAGAAGGTCCGGAAGATGAGGGATGGCGAGCCGACCGGGACGCTCGTGCGCTTCAAGCCGGATCCGGGAGTCTTCACCGAGACGGTGGAGTTCTCCTTCGACACCCTGAGCCGTCGTTTCAGGGAGTCCGCTTTCCTCAATCGGGGGCTTGAGATACGGCTGGTGGACGAGCGTGAAGAGGGGCGGGAGGTCACCTACCGCTACGAAGGCGGGATACGCGACTTCGTGGCGCACATAAACCAGTCCAAGGACCCGGTGCACAAGACGATCTTCTACTGCCACCGCGAGGACAAGGCGGGGGACGTGGAGATCGCCCTGCAGTGGAACTCCGGGTACCAGGATTCGGTCTTCACCTTCGCGAACAACATCAACACCCACGAGGGAGGGACGCACCTCTCGGGATTCCGTTCGGCGCTCACGCGCACCGTAAACGACTACGCCCGGCAGAAGAACCTGATCAAGGAGAAGGAGGAGAACCTCACCGGGGACGACATCCGGGAGGGGCTCGCGGCGGTCATCTCGGTCAAGCTCCGGGAGCCGCAGTTCGAAGGGCAGACCAAGACCAAGCTCGGGAACACCGAGATCAAGGGTCTCGTCGAGAGCACGCTCGGGCGGGCTTTTTCGGAGTTCCTCGAGGAGCACCCTGGCGAGGCGAAGGCGATCGTCGGGAAGGCGTTGCAGGCGGCGAGGGCCCGGCAGGCGGCGCGCAAGGTGCGCGATACGATCCGCAAGGGGTATCTGGAGAGCTCGACCTTGCCGGGCAAGCTCGCCGACTGTTCCTCCAGGGATCCGGCGCGCAGCGAGCTGTACATCGTGGAGGGGGACTCGGCCGGGGGGTCGGCCAAGCAGGGTCGGGACCGCAACTTCCAGGCCATCCTGCCGCTGCGCGGCAAGATCCTGAACGTCGAGAAGGCCACGATGAACAAGGTCCTCTCGAACGCCGAGATACAGGCCATGATCAGCGCGATCGGCGCCGGGGTCGGCGACAGCTTCAACCTCGATGACGCCCGCTACCACAAGATCGTGATCATGGCCGACGCCGACGTGGACGGCAACCACATAAGGACGCTGGTCCTGACCTTCCTCTACCGCAACATGCCGGAGCTCATCGAGGCCGGGTACGTGTACATCGCCCAGCCGCCGCTCTTCAAGGTCACCCACAACCGGCGGGACTACTACGTCAAGAACGAGGCCGAGCTCAGGGAGCTGATGGACCGACTGGGGGCGAACGGCAACGCCGAGGTCAGCCGGTTCAAGGGGCTTTCGGAGATGAACCCCCAGCAGCTGTGGGAGACGACGATGGACCCGTCGCGCAGGACGCTTTTGCAGGTGACGATAGACTCGGCGGCGGTGGCCGACGAGCTCTTCACGGCGCTCATGGGCGACAAGGTCGAGCCAAGACGCGAGTTCATCGAGGCCAACGCCAGGGAGGCGAAGAACATAGATGCTTGATACGTTCTCGGGGAACATCCAGCCCCACCCCATAGAGGACGAGATAAAGGAATCCTTCCTCTCCTACGCGATGAGCGTGATCGTCGCGCGGGCTCTGCCGGACGTGCGCGACGGGCTAAAGCCGGTGCACCGGCGGGTGCTGTATGCGATGCATGACCTGGGGCTGCAGCCGAACCGGCGCTACCGCAAGAGCGCGACGGTCGTCGGCGAGGTCATCGGTAAGTACCACCCGCACGGGGACCAGGCGGTCTACGACACGCTGGTCAGGCTCGCGCAGGACTTCTCGCTCAGGTATCCGCTCGTCGACGGGCAGGGCAACTTCGGGAGCGTGGACGGAGACTCGGCGGGGGCGATGCGCTACACCGAGGCCAGGCTAGCGCGCATCGCGACCGAGATGCTCAGGGACATAAACGCCGACACGGTCGACTTCGTTCCCAACTTCGACGAGCAGCAGCGCGAGCCCGAGGTTCTGCCCGCGCGCTTCCCAAATTTGCTCGTGAACGGCGCCGACGGCATCGCGGTCGGGATGGCGACCCGCATCCCGCCGCACAACCTGGGCGAGGTCATAGACGCCACGGTGGCTCTTATCGACGACCCGGAGATGGAGGACGAGAGGCTCCTCGAGTACATCAAGGGGCCCGATTTCCCGACCGGCGGCGTGATCGTGGGCACCTCCGGGATCCGGGAGGCGGTGAGGACCGGGCGCGGTTCGATCCGGGTGCGGGCCAAGGCCCACACCGAGAACATCCGGGGTAACCGCACCCAGATCGTCGTCACCGAGATCCCCTACCAGGTCAACAAAGCGCAGCTGTTGCAGAAGATCGCCCAGCTCGTCAAGGAGCGCAGGATCACCGACATCTCCGATTTGCGCGACGAGTCGGACCGCAACGGGATGCGCATCGTCATAGAGCTCAAACGCGAAGCGGTCCCGAAGGTCGTACTGAACAACCTCTACAAGCATACCCAGCTGCAGCAGAGCTTCGGGGTTAACATGGTCGCGCTGGTGGACGGCGTGCCGCGCACGCTCTCCTACAAGCAGGCCATAAAGCACTACATAGACCACCAGTTCGAGGTCGTGACCCGCAGGACCCGCTACGAGCTCGAGCGCGCCCGCGCCCGGGCGCACATCCTGGAGGGTCTGCTCGTCGCGCTCGCCAACCTCGACGAGGTCGTCGAGACGATCCGGCGTTCGCGCAGCGTCGAGAGCGCCCGCAACAACCTGATCCGCCGTTTCCGCCTGTCGGAGCGGCAGGCGCAGGCGATCCTGGACCTGAGGCTGCAGCGGCTGACCGGGATGGAGCGCCAGAAGGTCGAGCGGGAGCACCGGGATCTGGTCGAGAAGATCGAGTACCTGGAGGGCGTGCTCGCCGACGAGTCGAAGGTCTACGAGATCATCAAGGCCGAGCTGCTCGAGATAAAGGCCGCCTACGGCGACGAGCGGCGCACCCAGATCACGCTATCCGAGGACGCGGACTTCGAGATAGAGGATCTCATTGCCGAGGAGGAGGTGGTCATCTCGATCACCGGGGCCGGCTACCTCAAGAGCGTACCGGTCAACTCCTTCCGCAAGCAGGGCCGCGGCGGGGTCGGGGTCAACGGGATGGAGCTCAAGGAGGGCGACTTCATCGAGCACCTCTTCATCACCACGACCCACCACTACATGCTCTTCTTCACCAACAAGGGCAAGGTCTACCGGCTCAAGGTGCACCAGCTGCCCCGGATGAGCCGGACGGCCCGCGGACGCCACGTGGCCAACCTGCTGCCGCTCTCGCAGGACGAGCACATAGCCGCGGTCATCGCCACGAGGGACTTCGGCGAGGCGGAGTACCTGCTCTTCGCGACCCGGCGCGGGATCGTGAAGAAGACCGAGTTCTCCGAGTACAACACGCCGCTGAAGAACGAGGGGATCATCGCGATCAAGCTCGCGGAGGGCGACGAGCTCATCGACGTGCGCCACGCCTCCAAGGGCGACGAGGTCATCCTCGTCACCCGGGAGGGCAAGGCGCTCAGGTTCCGCCAGGACGAGGCGCGGGCGATGGGCCGGGCCACGGCGGGCGTCAAGGGGATAACCCTCAAGGAGGGTGACGACCTCCTCTCGATGGACGTCATCTCCGACGATGCCGCGGACCTCTTCTTGATCACCGAGAAGGGGTACGGCAAGCGCACCCCGCTCTCCCAGTTCAGAACGCAGGGCCGGGGAGGGCAGGGTGTGATCGCGATGAAGACCGGGGAAGAGAGGGGACGCCTCTCCGGCGTGCGGGTGGTCAAACCGGACTTGCATGAGCTGGTGATAGTCTCTAACCTTGGGACGACCATACGTATAGACGCGGGCTCCGTCTCCCGGCAGGGGCGCAGCGCCCAGGGCGTGCGGGTGATGAACCTCCACGCCGGGGATTCGGTGAGCGCCGTGGCGAAGGTGGTTGCTTCCCGCAGTTCCACAGCCGGGGAGGCGGGGGTGAGCGACGAGCTCTCGCTGGAGGACATCGTCGGCGAGGAGCCAAGGGGGGCCTCGGAGGCCGGGCTCCCCGAAGCCGATCGAATGGAGGGGTGAAATGGACAGCTGTGACGGCGTCGTTGAGTGCACGGCACTCGTACTAGCCGAGAGCTGCACGGAGCTCGATGGCCGTCTGACCCTCTTCGGGGTGCTCGACGAGATCCTGACCGGGCCGGACGGGTCCGCATCCTTCGTCGTCTATGCCAAGTTCGAGGGGTGTGAGCACGCCGGGGGCGAGAGGCGTACCGCCCGCATCCTCGCCACCGACGATGACGGGTCGATGGTGGAGGAATCGGAGGAGTTCGACATCTGGCTCGACGGGCCCGAGAACTCCGCCACCATCGTGGCGTCCTTCGATCTGCCCGAGGGGTTCGAGCGGGAGGACGAGGTTTTGTGGATCGAAGCCGTGCTGGACGGCGAGACCGTGGCCCAGACGGCGCTCCCGGTCCGCGAGAGGTACAGCGTGTGAGAAGAAATATACAGGGTAGCCCGACCAGGCGCTTCTCTGTTCCGATCTAGCGAGGGAACTTATGCCCGAGGATCTGGCAATCTTCATCGACTGGGAGAACATCTACATCTCCACGGTTACCGAATACAACGCCAAGCCGAATGTCTCGGCGATCCTGGAGAAGGCGCGGGAGTTCGGCAGGATAGTCTCCGCGACGGCCTACGCCGACTGGACCGACGGGGACTTCAGGAACGCCCCGCCCACGCTCTACTCGAACGGGATCGCACCGCGCTACATCTCTGCCCGTTACTTCCCGGGGGGGAAGTCCTCGAAGCGTCGCACCAATTCGATAGACGTGATGCTCGCGGTGGAGTGCTCGGATTTCCTGCACAATCACCCGCAGGTGGGCACCTACGTGCTCGTGACCGGAGATGGGGACTTCATACCGCTGGTGAACCTGCTCCGGAGCCAGGGCAAGACGGTGGTCGTGATCGGGGTCTCCGAGGCGGCTTCCTACCACCTGATCGAGTCGGCGGATCACTTCATCTCCTACGCCTCGCTGCTCGAGGAGGAGCGGGCGGCCAAAGCCCGCGACCGGGAGAAGAAGAAGCAGTTCGACCCCTTCAAGGAGCTCGTGCGCGCGGTCGAGGCGCTAAAGAAGGGCAACAAGGCGCGCGTGCTCGGGCAGGTCAAGCAGCAGATGATCGTTCAGCTCGGATCGTTCGACGAGCGGGAGGCCGGCTTCAAGAAGTTCAAGGACTTCGTGGTCGAGGCCGAACGCCGGGGGCTCGTGAACACTGTGGACCAGGACATGGAGCTTCAGGTGTACCTCCCCGGCGAGAAGCTTCCCGAGCAGGGTGGACGTACCGAGGATAACGGTGTCAAGCACGAGGAGGAGGCCGAAGAGCGGGAGATCGAACGGGATGGGCTGGACCTCTACGAAGACCTCACGCCTTATGAGCTCAAGACCATCTGCGAGAGCGTGGACAGGCTCGGTGAGAGGGCCTCAATGGTCGAGATCGTCGGCGGCATCCGGGAGCTCGACGAGCGCGGAGAACTGGAGCTCTCCGAGGAAGAGATCGAAGAGGTCGTGGGAGCCCTGCTCGAAGCGGGCTACCTGGAGAAGGTGCGCGCCAAACCCTACGGGGCGGCTCTCTCCAGCATGAACTTCTACAGGCTCAACAAAGATCTCAAAGAAGTGAGAAACATCCTGAAAAACGCCGCCTGAGCATGCCCTGGCTCCTCAGTCCGCCAGTCTGTAGACCGTGAGGTTGGCGAAGAGCAGGGCTACCGCGATCTGGGCCACCGACAGCGCGAAAGTCTCGAGATCCTGCAGGATGCTGGCGTCGAGCATGAGCCGAAACGCCAGGATCAGACCGAAGCCGACGACGAACCACAGCCCCGCCTTCACCCTGTACGCCCGGGTCCTCTCGCGCCAGATAGCCATCCCGAACAGAGCCGGTATGTAGAACGCCAGCGCGAACGGGACGAAGTCCGCTATCCCACTCAGTATCCTCAGCAGTATCTCCATGTGCCCGATTTTATACCAGAGTGCTTACACTAAAATTTAGAGGTTACTGGAAAAATCTGATATGGTTGTGTACCCTAGGGCACCACATGTTCGGAGTTCGAGGGGTCTGTCGAGATGGGAATAAACCAGAGGGTTTCACTCAGGAAGTTCAAAGATGACATACGCCGTTGGGTGGAGGAAGGCAAGTCGGACGAATGGATCGCGAGTGCTCTCGGTACGAGTGCTTCTTCGGTCCAGTCCTTCAGGTCCCGGAACTCCATCTACCGCAGAGAGGTAGTTCCAGCGATCTACAGCCCCCGGGAGTACAGCCGTTACGAGGGTGTGCTGGAGAAGGGGGGAGAGCCTCCGGGGTGCCCCGGGGTCTGGTTCGATCCCGCCGTGGCCGACGATTTCAGGTGGAAGAGCGTCTGGGAGGGTACGGCGGAGGTGGAGGTCCGCATCACGCCGAGCCGGATAGTGCTGGTGAGGAAACAGAGATCGGATATATAATTACTCTTTGGAGGTCGGGCCGCCTGACCCGCCGCTGTATCCGTGACTGACGGATGCAGAGGAAAGTCCGGACTCGTAGCAGAGGCCGCCCGGGCTAACAACCCGGGGGGCGGCGGGCGTAAGCCCGCCGTCACGTCAAGTGCAACAGAGAGCAGACCAGCCGATGGCCGGTGCTCCTGCACCGGCACAGGTGATGGGTGAAAGGGTGGGGTAAGAGCCCACCGGCGGCAACCCGTAAGGGTGCCGGCCAGGTAAACTACCGGTGCGAGCAAGCCAAATTTGCCCGGTTTATTCCGGGCATGGTAGGCGCGGCCCCTCCCAGAGGGGCCCGGAAGGGTAGGTTCCCTTCCGGAGATGGATGGCGGGTTAAAACAGAATCCGGCTTACGGGGCGGCCCGGTCCCCTCTTTCGTCGTTTTCCCGAGCGGCGGTTTTGCTGCCGATCCGGCCGGTGAGAGCCAGAAAATGCGTTCACAGCTTGGTGGCCAACGATACTTTATACTGCACGGGTGTCGTGAAGTCTGACCAGAAGTCGCCTAGAGGGGAGAAGAGGTGTCGAGCATAGCAGCGGCCTGGAAGAGGTTACCCTGGTGGGTAGAGCCGATGACCGTGGTCATCGTTTTGGCGGGGTTTGGTATCTACTCGTTCATCGTCGTGGTCTTTGCTCAGAACAGCAGCTATCATAATCTCCTTTCCCCTTTCTATTCTCCGCACGTCGATTCGCCGGCAAGCTGGCTCTCCCCGGCGATGTTGGTCGCCTGGATACCGCTCGGGTTCAGGATCACCTGCTATTACTACCGCAAGGCGTACTACAGGGCGTTCTTTTGGGATCCACCGGCGTGCATGGCCCAGGCGCAGAGGCTCGAGCCCAGGCAAAGCTACAGGGGTGAGCGAGGCTTTTTCGTGTGGAACAACATCCACCGCTACTTTCTGTACGCCTCGAGCATTGTGGTCTTGTTTCTCTGGTACGACGCGATAAGGGCGTTTTTCCCCGGCGGCTCTTTCGGATTCTCCATAGGGTCGCTCATACTGCTCATCAACGTGGTGCTGCTGTCGATGTACACCGGGTCATGCCATTCGTTCAGGCATCTCATCGGGGGCGGCAAGGACTGCTACACGTGCATAAGGGGCGGGATGGCCCGCCGCAAGGCGTACGGGTGGGTGAGCCGGCTGAACACCCGCCACGCGCTGTGGGCCTGGCTCAGTCTGTTTTCGGTTCTGATCTCCGACATTTACATCCGGCTTCTTATAGCGGGCGTTATAACTGACATAAGGATCGTCTAGGAAAGGGGAAATCAGGTGGAAGGCAACGGACATCCCGGGAGCACTGCCCGCGAGGAATACGAGGTGCGCGAGCACGACGTCCTGGTCATCGGGGCCGGTGGCGCCGGTCTCCGGGCCGCGATCGCCTCGGCCCAGAAGGGAATGTCCGTGGGGGTCGTCACCAAGAGTCTCCTGGGCAAGGCGCACACGGTCATGGCCGAGGGTGGTATAGCCTGTGCTCTCGGCAACGTGGATCCCGATGACAGCTGGGAGCAGCATTTCATCGACACGATGAACAGCGGCAAGTTCATCAACAACTGGCGCAAGGTCGAGATATACACCAAGGAGGCGCCGGCCGGCGTCATAGAGCTCGAGCAGTGGGGGGCGCTGTTCAACCGCACGGAGGAGGGCAAGATCCACCAGCGCCCCTTCGGGGGGCACACCTACCGCAGGCTCGCCCACATCGGCGACCGAACCGGGCTCGAGATGATCCGGACCCTGCAGGAGAAGCTCCTGACCACCGACGCCGAGGTCTACATGGAGACCACGGTGACCAAGCTGTTCAAGGACTCTCAGGGCAGGATCTCTGGAGCCCTCGCGTACACCCGCGAGTCGGGGAAGTTCATCTTCTTCAAGACCAAGGCGATAGTCATGGCGACCGGAGGATGGGGTCGCATTTACAAGGTAACCTCGAACTCGTGGGAAGGTACGGGGGACGGGCTCTTCCTTGCCTACGACGCCGGGGCGGAGCTCGTGGACATGGAGATGGTGCAGTTCCATCCCACGGGGATGGTCTGGCCTCCTGGTGTGCGCGGTATCCTGGTGACCGAGGGCGTGCGCGGCGAGGGCGGAATCCTCAGGAACGCCAACGGCGAGCGCTTCATGGAGCGCTACGATCCCCAGCGGATGGAGCTCTCCACCCGCGACGTGGTGGCGCGGGCGAACTACACAGAGGTGCAGGAGGGACGGGGGACGCCGCACGGCGGCGTCTACCTGGACATCACACACCTCGGATACGACGAGATCATGAAGCGGCTGCCGACGATGCACGAGCAGTTCCTCAAGCTCGCCGACGTGGACATCGCGAAGGAGCCGATGGAGGTCTTCCCGACCGTCCACTACAACATGGGCGGGCTCAAGGTCGAGCCGGAGGATTGTTCGACGACGATACCTGGGCTCTTCGCCGCAGGGGAGGTCGCGGGCGGGCTGCACGGCGCGAACCGCCTCGGCGGGAACTCGCTCGGTGACCTGCTCGTCTTCGGCCGCCGGGCCGGAGAAGGAGCCGCTGAGTACGTCGAGCAGAGCACGCACGCCGCCGGAGCCCCCGACGAGGAGGTGCAGGCGGAGATACGGCGGGTGCTCGAGCCGCTCACGAAGAAGCCGAGCGACCGCGACGAGAGCCCGTACCTTCTGCAGGAGGAGCTGCAGGAGGCGATGATGCAGCATGCGAACCTCATGAGGGACGAGGACTCCCTCAAGGAGGGGCTCAGGAAGGTGCTCGCGATCAAGGAGCGCATCCCCCACGTCAGGGTCGGTGGTAGCAGGCTCTTCAACCCCGGCTGGCACGCTGCGCAGGACATCCGCTACCTCACAAATATCTCGGAGATCATCATCCGCTGCGCGCTCGAACGCAAGGAGAAGCGGGGAGCCCAGTGGCGGCTCGACTGCGACGAGCTGGTCGAGGAGTACGGGAAGATCAACTTCGTCGTGAAGAAGAACGAGAAGGGGGAGCCGGGCATCGAGCGGCGTGAGATCCCGCCGATGCCGGAGCATCTGGCGGCGCTGTTCAAGAAGGAGAAGACCAAGGTATGAGCGAGGGAGACGTCACGTCCCGGGCTCACGCGCCGGTTGGCGAGGAGGAGCTCGGCGGCACGGATCGGACGATAAAGCTGAACATCTTCCGCGGCGACGCCGGGGGCGGCGAGGAGGTAGAGTACGAGATCCCCTACGTGGAGGGGATGGTGGTGCTGGACGCCGTGCTCTACATCCAGGCCCACCAGGCGAACGACCTCGCTGTGCGCTGGAACTGCAAGGCGGCCCACTGCGGCTCGTGCAGCGCCGAGATAAACGGGATGCCGAAGCTGATGTGCAAGACGCGCATCGACGAGTACGAGGGCAAGGAGATACACGTGGGGCCGCTTCAGGCCTTCCCTCTGATAAAGGACCTCGTCACCGACGTCTCCTGGAACTACGAGGTGTCGAGGGGGATAACGCCTTTCACCACGAGCGAGAAGGCTCCCTTCACGCTCTACGAGGAGGACGTCGAGCGCCTCTACGAGCCGAAGAGCTGCATCGAGTGCTTCCTGTGCCAGGACGTCTGCCACGTGCTCCGCACCCACCACAAGCATCCGGAGTACGCCGGGCCGCGCTTCTTCGTGCGCAACCAGTGGCTCGAGATGCACCCGCTGGATGAGGCGAACCGTCTGCACGATCTCAAGGAGAAGGACGGCATCGGATACTGCAACATCACCAAGTGCTGCACCGAGGTCTGCCCGGTCGGAATCCACATCACGGACAACTCGATCATCCCGCTCAAGGAGCGGGTCGCGGGCGAGTACTACGACCCGGCCAAGTGGCTGATGCGCAAGATCCGGGGCCGCAGGAACGGAGATCGGGCCGCGGGTTAGCCTCGGAGCGGAAGCATTCACCGGAAGAGGCGGGGTATTGCCCCGCCTCTTTTCTTGCGGCATAAAAAAGAGCGGACGACGGGCTTCGAACCCGCGACCTCCAGCTTGGGAAGCTGGCGCTCTACCAACTGAGCTACGTCCGCGACCGGGCGTATTTTATCATGACGGAGAGGCGATTCGCTGCCCCTCCCTGCACCGGGGACGTATAATCCCGGGCATCGCGATGATCAGGAAGCTCTTCAACCGCGTGTTCCTGCACGAGCCGAGGGGCGGGGTGATCTACTTCGTCCTCCTCTCCGTGGGCGTGATGGACCTCTTCTACTCGCTATACCTCTACGCGCTGCGGGGCTCTTCCTTCGCCTCGGACCCGACGAGCGGGGTGGAGGCTATGGCCCTCTGCGGCCTCTTCCTGGTGCTTCTCGGTGGTGCGGAGCTCGTGCCTGGAAAGGCCGGGGCGCTGGCCGCGCTGCTCCGGGCGGGGAGCTTCCTGTGTCTGCTCGCCGCCGTAGTCCTGCTGGCGGCGGTGGTCATCTCTCCGGGCGGCTGAGATCATCTCCCGGTGCATGCGATGACGGCGTCTTCGGGATACCGTCCGACTGGCCTGGGGCACTGGTTGGATCTGGCTTGCTCTCAGAAGCGCTCTGCTGCGAGCCGCAGGCCGCTAAGGCAAGCACGGACCATCAGACCGACCGCCGTCTTTCTCAATGCGCATCCACCACCCTGGAGACTTCCATGATCACCTCATTACAATTCGATCGCTATCGTACCTGCCAGGCCGACGAGAACGAGCTGGCAGGCTGCGATAGTCGGATCTTCGCCAGATGCGTGTATGACGGTCTATCGGCTAGAGCCAGTGCAAGCCACGATGGCATTGTCCTGGTTCCGACCGTCCGGCTTGGGACACTGAAGGGTAGAGGCGCGCGTGTACTTCGGTTTGACGGGGAGCGTTGTAAGGGTCAAGAGCGTGAATTTTTGCCGACGGCAGTCGATAGCGCCCTTGCCCTCCACGAGCCGTTCGGTCCCCACCGAGCCTTGTTCAAGATCGTCGGCGCGCCGTGCTAAAGAGTAGGCTATACCTCCTCTTGGTTGACCACCGCTGATGCCGCTGTTGGGGATGACCTGGATGGAGAGCAGCAGCATCCGGTCGTGTTGCTCGTGCCTATGGGCGAAGTAGCGGAGCAGGTCTTTTCTGTTATCAACCCCGACCTCTACCTTTCTGCCTCGGGACATGGCGTAGAGCCAAGGTGTCTGTTCCCATTTGGCTACGAAGAAGCGACTCAATCGATCCTGGTCGCCTTTGTTGTAAGCCTCAAGGAAGTGCGTCATTAGCCCCGCAGCTTGGCGCGGGCCACAACCCGGAGGTAGCTTCTGAGCATTGCGTGTCACCACCACCCTGCCCAATGGCTTGTAGGGCCGAACTGCGAGTGTCTTGGATCCCTCGGTGCTGTTCGATCTCGCCGCAGAGCCCGATGTTTGGCTGGCTTGTGCGGTTCCCGTCTCCTTGCTGGAGGCCCGCTCCTGCTGCCCGCAGCCCGCCAAGCCTGGTGCCAGCAAAACCAGGAGCACCGCAATCGCTACGCTGCTCGAAGCCCGCACCGTTAACCACCTTCCTCATAATCCGATCGCTATTGTACCCGCCAGGCCGATAAGGAAGAGCTGGCAGGCGGCAATAGTCTGTGCTGTCGGCATCCGCAAGACGAATCTGTCTTCCCAATCTTCTCCTAGCAAGCCGGTGGTGGCGCCCAGGATAAGCATCCAAACGGCTCCGCCCCTCACTAAGGAGTAGGCACCGTAGATGGCGGCACCCAAGGCTGGATCTGCAAAAAGGAAAGCCCCAAGCGGGATGATGTACCAGAGCCAGAAACCGATTCGGCTGGTTGTCCCGACTCCCAAAGACACCCCATTGAGCAATGCCCAGGTAAGAGCACCTTTGTTGAGCCAGCGTTGCGGTGTCTCGCGGTCGAGTTGCGGCAGGCGAACCCTTATACCCAGCATCTCAAGGCTGCCAATAAAAACAGCGGCTAGGGCGAGCAGGCTGGCCACGGCTACCCGGACTTCGAAGGGCAGCAGGATCCCCGCCGCACCGAGCGCCGCACCACTCAGCATGCCAGCAAAGGACGCAGACACCGAAAAGAGGAGTGCCTTGGCGATCCAGCTTCGTCCTGCCTGATTCCGCTCCACGGCGGAACTCGCGATCCCGTAGATCGCGTTGGGGCCTCAGGGCAAGGTTTGCTGAAGAATACCCACGCAGGCGGCGGAGAACAAGACTAGCCAGAATATCCACGCTCCCGGTTGCGAGCCTCGCGCAAGCAGACCTGCCGTCGCACCGACAAGCACTAATGCCCAAAACCACAGAGGAATCATAGACGTCAGTCGTACGTTTCTTAACCTTTCAAGAAGCAAAACCATCTCCTCTGCCATGACCTTGTATATTGACGTCTGCTTACTTTAATTGCGCGACCCCGACGGGCGTGTTCCTGCTGGCACCAAGCTTTCTCTTGCTTTGGCCCTGGCCGCGGGAGTTTGCGGACAATTCAGTCGCGTGGACATTATGCAAGGGTTCCCGTTCGGCAGGTTCCAGTCGCAGCACTTGTAAATGCATCCACCTGCGTATGTTTGCCAGCATTGATAGTAAGTGCCGCCATGGTAACAACTGTAGCGTTTGGTGCATCCGCCGCCACATCCGCAACACCTGGAGCATGATGGATACCCATAACACGGATAAGGTGCCGCCTGCGCAACCTCGGGCAGCATCAGCGAGGCAACGCTCGCGAACAGCGCACCACCTGCAAGGCGAAGGAAGCGGCTGCGGCCGAAACGTATGGCTTCCTGCTCTTCCTCGTCGCCTTCGATCAGTCGCTTGAGTTCCTCGGGCATGGGTTACCTCCTCGAGATAGAGGGAAAGATCCGGCTGACGTTGGGTTCTTGCTCCTGCACGTCTTTTGCCAGAGCTACGAGGTCCGCTTTGCTATACAGATACGATTTCCCGACTACCCTCCCTTCATTGACCGCGACGGCGAAAGGTGTGCTCTGGATCTTTAGCGTCTCTGCAAGCCGGGTCGCTTCAGGGGCGCGCAGAACTCTTGTACCTGAGGGGAGAAGATCGACGAGAGCGTCCACGAGCGCCGCCCTCGAACCGGGCACCAAAGCCACGATCGGCAGCTCCGGGCGGCTCCTGCCGAGTTCGGCTGCCAGCTCCCGGCACGGCGTGCAGGTGGCGGACATCAGTACCAGAAAACCCTTCTGGCGCCGCAGCTCTGGCAGGATCGAGGCTACCTCATCGGGAACATCGCTGCCTACTTCCGGTCCGTCGTCGGCGAGGGAGAAGCCGTCCTCCGCCTGCTGCGGGACTGCATGGCCGACCCTGGAGAGTCGCAGCGTCAGCAGTGAGATCTGGCGTATCACCAGCATCAGGACCAGCGTCAGCGCCCCCAGCCAGATACAGGCGGCGGCGAGCGCAGCGATCTCAAGTCCACTCATGTATCTCCTCCCGTTTCCGGCACGTTGGGCTCCAGCACCTCTCGGTTCCACTTCCATAGATCCGGCACACGGCCCAGGAGAACGACTGTTCCGAGGATAGCTGCCGCCACCACGAGCTCGAGAACCGGAGCCGCTTCCGGTCCGCGGTAGGCGTCCACGGGTGCTGCTGTGGCAGCCAGTGTCGAGGCGAGCAAGGCGAGCAGACCCGTGCGGAGCAGGGTCCAGCGGGATAGCATCGAGTCTGTATCCCCGAAGCAGAAGCAGGCGAAGCGCTCCCCAGACCACAGGCTGCGGGCTATCAGGAGAGCGAAGACCCACAGCAGCGCGGCGACGACCGCGAGGGTGAAATGCGACGCGGGTCCACCCAGCGCCAGGGCCAACGCCAGGACCAGTTCCCCTGCGCCGAGGGCGAACCCCAGAGAAGGGCGGACCCGTCGGGCCACCTTGAAGTCCACCATGGCCATCGCGGCCAGGGCCGGTCGCCGGAGCTTCACCAGGCCGCTCCACACGAAGATGAGGGAGAGGAAAAGCGTTGCAATACTGTAACCGGGCTCTTCGCCCAGCGCACGTACGCCCTCCCCGATCAGCGAAACAGCTGCACCGAACCCACCCATGAGAAGAAGCCTAAGGTGAACCTGCGGTCACCACCAGACCCCAAAGTACCCAAAATCGAGTACGAAGGTACCCTATTCCGGGAGTGCGGCCGACGAGCTATTCGAGAGGCTGCATGATACCCCAGTAGTAGAGGGCAGCCTGGGTGTGGTTGCATAGGCCGAGCTTGCGGTACACGCTCCGGAGGCGGTTCTTGTCCGTCTGCTCCGAGAGACAGAGCTTGCGGCTTATGCGCCGGTTGCTCCACCCGTAAGCCGCGTAGCGCAGCACCGCCCGCTCAGACCGGGTGAGCGCCGTGCAAAGCCGTCCACTTAATGGGGAGGTTCGATCCATGAACCAGCGACCGGCCGTCGCCCGCCTGCTGCCGATTTTCTGTGAAAGCGAATATGCGGCTAAGCTGTCGTTCTCAGTAACTCGGGGGACGCCAATTCGCTGCATCTATCGTGCAGTAAGATTCCAAACGGTTGCCCAAACTTTCCAGAAGAGGTATCCCTCGGAAGGGATTTGAGAATACTGTATGTGACCAATTGTTCACCGGTTCTCCCTTGTGATGACCGACTTTCCAAACCCATTGGCCCCGGGAAGAGGTGCCTTCTTCCTGTTCGCTTAGGTTCTCGTTGGTTCGTGCGGAAGGATCTAAACACTCTGCAACACCGCGAAGATTCCAAATAGTTCCCAGTGCGTCTTGGTAACCATGGGCATATCCTAGGGCATACCCACCTACGACTACCAGGGCCACTGGCAATGCGATTTTGCTGCTTATGGCCAACTTTCCGTCCATTGCCAACCTCCTGAAATCCGTGACCTACGGAACCTTTCCCACCTGGGAGCTAACATCGACATTGTCTTCGCGGTCTAGGACAAACCTCCTCATCAAATAAAAAGGGCTTTGTGTATCTCACTAAAGATCTACCCTCCGCAACTGCCAGGCTCCAATCGCGAGTACAAGAGCCAAGGTTGCAGCAATTACTACGAATGAGACAGACCAGGGAGTGGCAGAAACCCCCCGGTAGTTACCAAAGTGGATTACATAGGTGAGCTGATACTCGGGGTCTAACGTTCCGACACCTCTGCGAAAGACGAGGGGCGCTACCAACGGCGTTCCCGCAAATGCCCATGCCAGTCCTGCTGCCAAAGGTGTGATCAGGTGTGGGTAGAGCGTGGAAACAACAACCACCACAGCCCCTATTGCCCAGAGCACAACCGCTGTGTATAGCACGACGAGCAGTAAGAACAGTGGCGCAGGCAGAGTTCCAAATCCAGGATGAATGGCACCCTCATTTCCCCAAGGAATCCGCGATGCTGGACTCCATTGCAAGGAGAGGGGCAGCCTGAAGGCACCCGCCAGAAGCGCTGAAAAAAAGGCTAGAACGGAGAAGAGAAGTGCGAGCGGTCCCAGGGCGCACACCTTTGCTACCCACCAGCCTGCTCGCGAGCGGGAGCGCAGTAACGTCATCGCAGCAGCCCCCGACGAACGATCACGCACGTAGAGATCACCGTTAACGAGCACGAAGCCCAGTACAAAGGCGAAGGCGATTGCGGAAGGATCGGTCATCATAGTCAAGGGTGCGTCCCAGAAGTTGGCGTGGCGAAGTGTCTGGGTGGTGTAGTCGTACGATGCATCTTCCGCTCCGAGCCAACCAGCTACGAAGAACACCGGCGGCACTACCAACCATCGCCAGCTTCCCACAGCTTGTAAGGCATTGAAGGCTACAAGTCGCAGTACTCCGGTTGTCATCACTTCCCTTCCACCAACTCCATGAACTCCTGTTCTAACGAGCGGCGGACCTTCCTGACCTCCTCGATATTCACCCCGGCTTCGACAAGCTCGCGCACCACCTGAGGAGTAGACTTCTCCGTAGCGAACTCTACCGAAAGCGGCGAATCCTCCACAGACTCGATGTGTACGGCCATCTCTCGAGCCCACTCTCGGAGTGGATCGAGATCTGTCTCCGAAGAGATGGTGAGCCTGAGCGCCAACTTCGTCACGCGTTTCTGATCCAGATGTTTTCTCACCTGGCCCTCCCGCACCAGGAGTACCCGGTCGCAGACCTGCTCGACCTCGGTAAGGAGGTGGCTGGCCAGAAAGATCGCCACCCCACTCCCGGCGAGACGCCGGATCAGAGAGCGCAGCTCGATAATCCCCTGCGGGTCGAGCCCGTTCGTGGGCTCGTCGAGGAGCAGAAGCTTTGGTTTTTCCATCAAAGCTTGCGCGAGCCCGAGCCGCTGGCGCATTCCTAGAGAGTATGCTCTTACCGGGCCGGTGGTCTGAGGGATCGAGTCCCACGACCCTGAGCGTCTCTTCTATGTCTGCTTCCGTGGCTACCTTGCGAATGTCCGCCAGGAGCTTGAGGTTCTTTTTGCCAGAGAGATAGGGGATGAAGTTCAGCGCTTCGGTAACAAGGCCCACTCCCTCCGGGCTCAGAGCCTCTTTCGCAAGGTTCTTGCCGAGCACTTCGATCTCACCCTCCGTTGGACGGCTGAGGCCCGAAAGGAGTTTGATCAGGGTCGTCTTTCCCGCCCCGTTGGGTCCGATAAAGCCCACTACCTCTCCCGGATATAACTCGAGATCCACACCAGAAAGTGCTCGGTGCCTACCGTACTTCTTCCCAACCCCGCGCAGCCTGACAGTGGGTGTTTCCGGGTGGTTTTCATCCTGTCTTCTACTTTGCGAACTCATGCGGAATCTCCTCTCATAAGTCCGTCCGGCGCACCCACAGCATCCCCCCTCCGAAGGCCAGTAACAAAGTGCAGCCGAGGACCGTCACCGCCCAGAGCAAGGGAGCGAGTTGTAAGCCTTTCCCTACCGCAAAGCTGCTGACGTAGGTGACGTGGTAGACGGGGTTAAAGAGTGCCGCTCCCCGCTCGTAGAAGAAAGGCTCTCTAAGGCCAGAACCGATAAGGACAAGAGCCAAACCCGCCGCGAGCGGTACCACCATGCGTGGATAAAGGGCGGAGACAGCCAACACCGTTGAGCCTACCGCCCACAACGCGAACGCGGTGTACAAGATTACGAGCAGGAAAAACAGCGGCATCGGTATATCTCCGAAGCGGGGATACAGAGCCGCTCGCTCCCCACCCCAGGGGATCTCTGCTGCGCCGCTGGTTCCAAGCGTAACGGGCAACCGCAGGGCACTTCCGAGCAGTGCAAAGAGATAAGCCAGACCTGAGTAGAGCAGTGCCGGTGAGGCGAGGGAGAGGATCTTGCCCGCCCACCAGGCAGCCCTGGAGCCTGATCTTAACAGAGTAAGATGAGCGGTGCCCTGGGAATGGTCACGCACGTAGAGATCGCCGATGACGAGCACGAAGCCCAGTACAAAGGCGAAGACTAAGGCCAACTTATTGGTCGGCAGAATCAAGGCTCCATCCCAGAAATTGGGTTGCCTTGTAGACCGGTTCAACACCGTCATGATGAAGTCAGCGTGATCAGCCCCGAGCCACCCTCCAACCATAAAAACTGGTGGCACCGCAAGCCACCGCCATGTGTAAAGGGAGCGATACGAGTCGAAAAAGGCAATGCCTAATACCCTGCTCGATACAGAATTCAAATCTCTTCCTTCTTTAGAAACAGCACCACTGCTGCCGTTACGCACGAGAAAGAGAATACGCACCAGTAAACTGGCTCAGTAAAAGACCAAGCCCATTGCGGCAGGCTATAAGTGTAGCTGCTCATGAGGTCGAGTTGAGTATATGGTCCCAGGAACAACAGTGCACCCCGGAACACAAAGATGCCACCTGCAAAGAGCACGAATGGTACCGCCGCGGCCACGTATTCGTTAGCCACGGCTGCCCCGAACACCAGTCCGCTCAACACTAGCGCTCCTGCTCCCAATGAGAACAACGCTGCGAGGACCACGTCGTTCGTGAAGGGGTGATTTGCCAACAGCCCCGGATAAGGTCCCATAGATCCCCGATTTGCGTACTCGGACGTCGCTGCCTCTCCCCACGGGAGGAAAAATGCCGCCACCGCAAAGGCGAGTGCACAGGAGAGGAAGGTTCCGAACATTGCTACCGAGAACATGCTCGCTGCCTTGGTCAGGAGATAGTACGTGCGGGAAATACCGCGGACGAGCACGAGAGGAGGATATCCCCGTCTCCGGTCCGCTGCTAAAGAGCCTGCGATCACTACTCCAACAAACACGGGAAGGACAAACAAAAGGTTATCCTGGATCGCATAGTAACTGAAGGCCCCGGGAATCTTCTGCTGAGAAGCAGCACCCAGTACCATGTTCGACCAGGCTATGGCAGCCAACACCAACACTCCAAGCCAGAAGGCCCATCGTCGCGCCATCCTCCCTACCTCTATCCGAAAAAGGCGGGCAATCAGCGTAAAAGAGGAGGTGAAGGACAATCTATTGTCCTTCATCTGTTCGAAGCCAGTAATAATACGCGTTTGGGCAACGTACTACTTGAGGTAGCTTCCTATAGCCTGCACCCGAACTGGAGCAGGGGAACTGGCCCTAACGTAAACATATTTGCGGAATCTGCCGCGGTTTTTGTACATCTCTTTCGTTTCGCCCGGATACAGGAATCTCGTGTAACCAAGCTTGTCTCCTGTGTGGACATCGTACGCTGTGAAATCTACCCGCTTATGGCCCGAGTAACTGAGATGAACGCGGAGGGTCCTTCCCCCATTAACAAAGAACTCTGGCCCGCACTCACCGGAACCAAAACGGGGAACAATGCAATCGAACCTTATACGGGTACGGTATTGAGCGGGAGAATAACTATAAGTAATGCTATTTCCTTGGACTGCTGGTGAAGTGCTGCTCCCGCGTGCAACACTGGACGATACTTTATTCACCTGCGCAAAAGACACTTGTGTAGCCACCACTGCTGGAAGAGCTACCACATAGCCGTGACTATCGTTATCAGCCTCAGGCTTGGTGCCACTGTTTCTCCTCATCTTCATAAACTGAACATGACTGCCTGAATAATAGAGAGAACCTGCGGTCACCACCAGACACCAAAGTACCCAATCCCGGGGATACGGCCTATGGCGGTGCAGGAGCTAATCAGGAGGCTGCATGATGCCCCAGTAGTAGAGGGCAGCCTGAGCGCGGTTGCACAGTCCGAGCTTGCGGTACACGCTCCGGAGGCGGTTCTTGTCCGTCTGCTCCGAGAGACAGAGCTTCCGGCTTATGCGCCGGTTGTTCCACCCGTACGCCGCGTAGCGCAGCACCACCCGCTCAGACCGGGTGAGCGCCGTCTTCGGTCCCGGGGTGAAGCTGTAGGTCTCGCCCCCGGATACCAGGCTCAACCCCCTCAGGAGGGCGTCGTCGAGGTCCTGCCTCAGGAAGAACTCGTCGGACAGCAGGACCTCGGGGCGAAGCTCCCGGAGGTCCTCCAGGTACTCCGGACAGGTGTTCCACGTCACCACGACTACCTTCAAGCCCGACCGGTCCAGCTCTTCGAGGGCGCGCACGGCGTGGGCCCGCGGCACATCGAGCAACAGCTTCATGCGGGCTTCGGGTCTCACCCGGAAGCCCCTTGCCGCAAGCTCGCGCTCGAAGGCGGTGCGGACGGAGGATGCGCCGCACAGGACGGAGAGGACGAGCCTCTCTCGCTCGCTTCTCCGCCGGGGCGAGAAATCCCGATGCATGGTGATGTGTGGCGAGGCTTCTGCCACGACGTTTCCTCTTTGTGCCTTTCCCTACCGCTCAACTCTCACCCTACCCTGAAGTGGGAAATGTTGCAAGTTCTGTCTTGCAGGCTGAAGAAGGGTCGGCGCAACAGACCGCCCATTATCCCCGAGTGTGGCGTGATACGCTTGGGCCATGGACCAGCTCGAATACAGGTTCTGCCCGAGGTGCGGGGGTGAGTTGGAGAGCCGCGTCTTGAAGGAGGGGGAACCTGAGCGGCTGGTGTGCTCCGGGTGCGGGTTCGTCTTCTACCTGGGTCCGAAGCTGGTCGCGGGGGCGATCTTCGAGGTGGACGGAGGGATACTCCTGATAAAGCGGGGCATAGAGCCGGGCTACGGGGGTTGGACGTTCCCCGGCGGTTACGTCGAGCGCGGCGAGGTTGCCGAGGAGGCGGCCCGGCGGGAGGTCGCCGAGGAGACCGGGATCGAGGTGGAGGTGGGACCGATCCTCGGGCTCTACTCCTACGAGGGGCAGCTCCCCGCGATCGCCGTCTTCGAGGGTCGGGCCACGGGTGGCAGGGCTCACCCCGGGGACGAGGTGCTCTCGGTCGAGAGCTTCGTCCCGGCGGAGATCCCGTGGGAAGAGCTCGCGTTTCCGAGTACGAAGGAGGCGCTCAGGGATTACCTAGGCGAGTAGTTCGGGAGGTTTCCACCCTTCGCCGAGAGCGTGGTGGGCGATGAAGCCGAGCACGGTCCGGTACCAGAGGCGTACGTCGTTCGGCTTGAGGATCCAGTGGTTCTCGTTCGGGAAATACAGAAAGGCTGCCGGAACGCCGTGACGTTTGAGATCGGTCCAGAGCGTGAGGGCCTCGCTCACCGGGACCCGATAGTCCCGCGCTCCGTGTATTACGAGCATCGGGGTAGTGATGCTCTTCACGTGGGCGCGGGGGTTGTTCTCGCGGTAGCGGGAGGGGTCTTCGTAAGGGTCGCCGAACTCCCGCTCCCAGAAGGTTCCGAGGTCGGTCGTGCCGTGGAAGGACTCGAGATCCCAGACGCTCGCGTGGGTGACGATGGCCCGGAAGTGGTCGGTGTGCCCGGCGACCCAGTTGGCCATGTACCCACCGAAGGATCCACCGAGGAGGACCGCCCTCTCGCCGTCTATCCCCTTGCGCGAGGCGGCGTCCTCCACCGCGGCCATCACGTCCTCGTAGACGACGCTCCCCCAGCGCCCCCAGCCGCGCTCTATGCTTGAGAGGCCGTACCCGACGCTCAGCGCGGGGTCTGGCAGGAGCACGGCCCACCCCTCCGAGGTGAAGACGTGTGGGTTCCACCTCCAGTGCCAGGTGTTCCATGAGTTGAGTGGGCCACCGTGCACGAAGACGGCGAGCGGGGCCGGGCCGCCCTCGGGGGATCCTTCTGGTAGGACGAGCCACGATGGGATGCGCCGACCGTCGCGCCGCACCTCGATCCGCTCCAGGCGCGAGGGGAGGCTCAGCTCCTCCAGCTCCGGGAAGCTCTTGAGCCTGCGTACCTCCCCGCTCTTCAGGTCCAGGGCGATCGGGTGCGGCGGCTCCAGGATACTCGAGCGCAGCGCGTAGAGGGTCTTCCCGTCCGGTGAGGGACAGAGGTCGCCGAAGGAGCCCTCATCGGTGAGACGCTCTACCTCGCCGGTCGCCACCTCGACCCGGTAGGCCGGGAGCCTGCCGTCGTCGTCCGCGGTGAAGTAGACGAAGCGGGAGTCGGGCGACCACACGGGGTCCTCCGGCCAGCGGTCGAATCCCGGGAGGAGGTCTCTGCCTTCGCCGGACTCCAGGTCGAAGAGAAAGAGCGTGTGGTCGCCGGGTGCATCGGGGGTCGAGCGGGCACTCCGGACGGCGACGACGTGTCGTCCGTCGGGGCTGCAGGCGGGTGATCCGTAGTCCGCGGCGTCATCGGCGAGGACGCGCTGCTTCCCGGAGCGGGTGTCCACGCAGACGAGCGTCATGTCACGCCGGAGCAACTCGTCTGTTTCGCGCCTGCGTCCCGTGACGAGCTTCGAGCCGTCCGGGGTGAGGTCGAAGGTCGCCAGATCTAGCGAGCGGCCCGGGGAGGGAACGAGGTCTTTTCCTTCGGATCTTTCCTTTTGGGGGTCTTCCAGCAGGCGCAGGTGGCGCTCCCTCGGGCCGAGGTCGTGATCCCAGAACCGGATCGGATAATCCGTGAAGAGTTGCGCCTCCACGCCCGCGTCCTTGCGGGCTTTCTCGCGGGCGGCGTCCTCCTCGAGGCCGGACGTGCCGGGGAACATCCCCGTGGCGAAGGCCACCGTTCCGCTCCCTCGCGCCACGGCGAAGCTCTCCAAGCCGCCGGGTGGGCCGGTGACGAGCCGGGCCTCGCCGCCCTCTGCGGGAAGGGCCCAGAGGGCGTTCCTCTCGCCGCGGGGGTCGTCCTCGTCTGCTTCGGGATCCCTGCGAGGCGAGAGGAAGACGAGCGAGCCGTCCGGAGCAAACCGCGCGCCGGACTCCCCCTCCCGGGAGCGGGTGAGGCGGCGCGGGGCGGATGCCCCCCGAGGGTCGAGCTCGTAGAGCGCGGAGAGCATCTTCTTTCCGTCGCGAGATGGGCGGGAGGCGGAGGTGACGAGCCGCTCGCCGTCCGGCGAGAGCGTGAGCCCGGCGAGGCGGGGCAGCTTCAGGAGTTCTTCTACGGTGAATCCGTCGTGGTCTGGCATGACACGATCTTAGCCCGGAGCGCGTCCGGTGTCCGGCGCTCCGCTGAGCGCGGCCTTTACGGCGGCCACGATCTCCTGCTCCCCGGCGAGCCTTCCGACCCCCGGTTCCTCCTCCTCGGAGGCCATCCTGCCCTCCTCCGGACCGACGAAAGAATGCCCCCAGCCCGCGAGCGTCGCCACGTTGCGCCGGGTGGCGGGGCTCTTCCACATCTCCGGGTTCATCGCCGGGGCCCAGAGCACCTTCTTCGCTCCGGCGAGGATGATGGCCGAGAGCAGGTCGTCACCGAGCCCTATAGCCGCCCGGGCGATGGCGTCTGCCGTGGCGGGGACGACGAGGACGAGATCTGCCCAACGAGCGAGGCGCACGTGCTCTATCCCGCCGGTCGCCTCCCACCAGCTCTCTTCGGTGTGGATCCTCCGCCCCGCCGCGACCGCGAGCGTCTCCTCCGGGATGAAGCGCAGCGCGCCCGGCGTGGCGACGACCTCGACCTCGAACCCCGCCTCGCGCAGCCGTCGGATCACGCCGGGGACCTTGTACGCCGCGATGCCGCCGGTGACGCCGACGAGGATGCGTTTTCCGACCCCTTCCACACGACCAGTATATACGGCTAATATACGTTCTGATGGAGATAAACCTGAGAGAGAAGGCCGCCATCGTCACCGGGGCTTCGAGCGGCATCGGGGAGGCGACCGCGCGGGAGTTCGCGGGGCGCGGGGCCCGCGTCGTGCTCTGCGCCCGCAACCGGGACCGGCTCAGGGCCGTCGTGCGCGAGATCCTCTCCACCGGAGGCGAGGTGGTCGCCGCTCCCTGCGACGTCACCGACGCCTCCTCGGTGCGGGAGGCCGTCGGTCTGGCGGTCGAGGAGTGGGGGAGGGTGGACGTATTGGTCAACAACGCCGGGGTCGGGCTCTCCGGGAGGGTCGCCGAGCTGCGCCCCGAAGATCTGCGCCGCGTGATGGACGTCAACGTGATCGGGGCGCTCAACTTCGTGCAGGCCGTCCTTCCCCACATGCCGGAAGGTGGGAGGATCATCAACGTCTCGTCGGTCATCGGCAGGAGGTCCATCCCCAACGTCGGGGGCTACTGCGCGAGCAAGGCCGCGCTCGGGGCGCTCTCCGACGCCCTGCGCGTCGAGGTCGCGAAGAGAAAGATAACCGTCACGACCGTCTACCCCGGCACCACGCGCACGCCGTTCAGGGAGAACTCCCTGCGCACCGGCGGGGAGAAGCGCGGCTGGCGTCCTCCCGGCGTCTCGCCCGAGCGGGTGGCGGAGAGGATAGCCCTGGCCGCGGAGAGAGGGGAGAGGGACGTGTACGTTACCCGGATGGACCGGCTCTTCGTCTTGGGGACCGGGCTCGCACCGGGCCTCGCCGACCGGGTGCTCGGGATGTGGGCGAGGTGAGGCGGGGATGAGCTTCGAGGACGTGGCCCTCTCGCGGTTGCGGGGTCAGCGCGAGGAGGCCGACCGGGCGCTCTCGCTCGTCCGCGAGACCGAGGAGGTGGCTCGCGGTTTCGCCGAGCGGCTCTTCGCCGGGCTCGAATACACCGCGGAGCTCGGCCGGAAGGCCGGCTTCGATATCACCGCCGAGAGCGAGCGCGGTATCTTCACCATGCACGCAGAGGCCGCCCCGGGCTCGGAGGCCGAAGTGGCCTTCGCGCTGGTGCGTGGTGCGGCCGCCGAAACCGACGAGGATCTCATGCACGAGGAGCTCTCCCGCTACAGCCTCGACCCCTCCGGCTACTCCGGGCGCATCCTCGGCTGGTCCGAGCAGATAGGGGAGGAGGCCTGCCAGACCTTCGCGGTCTACCGCGACGGGCTGTGGAAGACCAAAGGTATCTTCGTCGCCCGCGCCCGGGGCC
This sequence comes from Rubrobacter calidifluminis, assembly GCF_028617075.1. Lineage (NCBI taxonomy): Bacteria > Bacillati > Actinomycetota > Rubrobacteria > Rubrobacterales > Rubrobacteraceae > Rubrobacter > Rubrobacter calidifluminis. The sequence continues at coordinate 70,199 of NZ_JAQKGV010000009.1, forward strand.
GCACGGACGACCCGGACGAGGTGCTCAACGGGTTCTGCCTGCGTATCACCGGGCGCCTGATCGACCTGGCGGCGCTCACGGGCGGGGTGGGGCGCCGGTGGGCCGAGGACTCCTACACCCTGCTCGACCACCGACAGAGGAGCAAGCGACCACCGACCACGCTACGGCTGCCCCGACACGTGGAGCGCGCTCAGCGGTAGGCTTCAGCTACCACGCTCCCGCACGGAGCGGATGCGGTATCCACCGGGGACCGGCTCGAGGAGCCCCTCCTCGCTCAGCTCGCCGAGGGCCCGAAGTATCTCGCCGTCGCCCGCGCCTTTGAGCAGGTTGCGCAGATCCTGCCGGTTGATCTCACCGTGGCCGGCGAACGAGCAGAGCCCGGCGTATAGGACCCGGGCGGGAGGGGAGAGGGGGGAGGACCAGATCTCCGGCTCGTACCAGAAATCTCCCGCCCCCGCCGCGTTCTCCGGTCGCTCTCCCCGGCCGTCCGCGAGCAGGATGACCTCCGGCAGGTCCTCTCCGCTCAAAGCACCGTGCGCACCGTCTCTCCCACGGCCGGCGTGTGGATCTTGTGGTTCGGCGCCAGCCGGTAGGCCAGATCGCTTATCCGACGCCGGGAGCCGTGGATCAGGATGATCTGACGCGGGTTGAGCCGCTCGGTGATGCTGAGCAGCTCGTCCTGCGTGCAGTGGGCGGCGAAGCTCACCCGCTCGACCCGCCAGTTCTCCTGCTCTCCGGCCGCCCGGTGCGCGCCGTAGGACGAGGCCGCGTTGGACGGGAGGATGACGGCGTTCTTCGGGTCCTTCTGCAGTCTCCTGCGGTAGAAGGCCGAGGCCCCACCCTGCATGGTCACCGGAGAGGCGATGATGGCGCAGGGGTTGGACAGGATGCGTTCACGCGCCCTGTCGTCGTTGTCCACGGCCCGGATGTTGTCCGAGAAGAAGAGCTCCTTCGGGTCGGTCTGCTGCAGGTAGGGCTTCATGTAGCCCAGCTGCTCCGCGTAGAGTCGCTCTGAGATCGTCACGACCGACCCGTCGACGTAGATGAACACGTCCCTCTCAAGCCCGTACTCCTCGCCGTAGCGCTTCAGGCCGAGGATTATCTCCTGCGCCTGACCCAGCGCGTACGTCGGGATCAGGACGAGACCACCCCTCTCCTGGGTAGTCTCGTTGATCACGTGGACCATCTTCTTTATCGATTCGGAGAAGGGCTGGGGCTTCTGGTCGGCGAGCGTCGCCTCCATCACCAGCAGGTCTATATCGTGCACCTGCGGGAGCCGGGCCGAGGGGATCGAGAAGTGATCCTCCATACAGATGTCCCCCGTGTGGAATACCGTGGCCGAGCCCGACTCTAACAGGACGCTCGCCGCACCCAGGATGTGCCCGCTCTCCGTGAGCGTGACCCTGGCCCCCCCAACGTCGAACGGCTTGCCGAAGGGCATGGGCCTGAGCCGCTTCTTCACCTCGTGCAGCGGCGCACCTCCGGGGAGCCCCCCGCCCATCGCCGCGTGGTCATTGAGAGCACTCAGGATGAGCCGCGCCGACGGCGGTGTGCAGTAGATCGGCAGATCGGGCCTGTCGCGCACCAGCAGCGGCAGCGCCCCGCAGTGGTCCAGATGAGCGTGGGTTATCACCGCTGCGCTCAGGTTGTCGAGGTCGCTGAAGTCCGGGGCCATGGGGCCGTGCCCATCGGGCTTTATTCCGGCGTCGATCAGCACCCGGCTGCGCCCGAAATCGAGCAGGTGGCTGCTCCCGCCGACCTCCCCGGCGCCCCCGAGCGCCCTGAAGGAGAGCGTGGGCCTGCCGTTGCCCACCACCACGCGGTTGCCGGCGTTTCTCTCCCGGGGTTCTTGGGAAGGATCCGCTTCGTTCTCCTCCTCTGGATCTTGCCCGGCGGAGCCGTTCCTCCCGGAGGCCTCTCGCAGTTCTGAGTGGACCTGGAGTACCTTGCCCATGAACTCGAGCAGCCGGGCCGTGCGGCCCGCCGACTCGAGCGATTCCGGCATCGCTCCGACCTCGTTCTTCACCGCGCGTACCAGCAGTGCCCCGAAACCGGGATCCGTGAAGCGGGCGTTCTCCAGCGCGTCCCTTATCCGGTCGCGCTCTTCGCGGGTCTTCCCGAGCTCCTCGTAGAGCTCCTCCACCCGCCGGGCGGCCGTGGCGTAGGCGGAGCGCTCGCTCTCGAGCGATCGCTCGAGGTGCGCGTTACGCCGGTGGAGCTCCGAGAGGCGCTCCTTCATCTGGCTGTGCGCCTCGAGCGCGGCGGCCGCACGCTCTTCTGCCCTTCTGATCTGTGCTGCAGCATTCTCGCGCTCGGAGCGCAGCACCTCGACCTCCTGTCCGAGCGCGCTGGCCTGTTCCCGGGCCGTCCGGGAGATGAACTGCAGGCGCTCGTTCTCCTTCCTGAGTTCCCCGAGACGCTGTTCCAGCTCCTTTACACGGGCATCCTTGGAAGCCTCCTCCTCGGCCTTCTCGTTCTCTTCCTTCCAGGCGTCGATGAGCTCCTGTACCAGCTCCGGGTCGGGCTCGTTCTCCGCGCTCAGGGCCGCCAGCAGCAGCCCCTCGGTGGTGTGAGCCTGACGCAGCTCCGCGAGTCTCTCCCGGTCGAGGTTCTCTACCGCATCCGAGGTCTCGGGCGGTATCTGCTCGGAGATCGCGGTGCGGAAGGCGTCCCAGGCCGCCTCGTCGTGCATGACCCGGCGTGCGATGCTGCGCAGCATCTGCGTGCTGCCACCTGCCTTGCGCGTGAGGGCATCAGCCTGGATGCCACGGGGGAGCAGGATCTCGTCGAGCCCCGGGACGCTCTTGCAGAGGTTCGCCAGAGCCCTCCTGGTGTCCAGCCGTCCGAGCCTCCGTATGAGAAGCTCCTCCGGAAGCTCCTCGGGTGGGAGGTTGCGCCGGTTGCGAGCTTCTGTCTCCTCTTTGTCTGCAGGGTCAATTCCTCCTCGCGATATGGAATCTGACATACCAGCTCCCTCCAAATGTGCGATTTTCTTCTTTTTTCCTCATGTTTAAAATTCTATCATGGTGTTTTTGAGCTCCTTTGCGTGGGGCTTTCAATCCGCGGGCGCGTCGCTTAAACTCCCGGGTATGGGATCAGAGAAGGTGAAGGTCCGGGCCTACTCCCCGGGGAGGTTCCCGATCCTGGTGGTGCAGTTTCCTTCCGGGGAGCTCAGGACCCTCTACTTCGAGACCGGATACGACCCTGAATTCTCCAGGCACGTCGGCGAGCAGTGGCTGGTGGAGAACGCCATCGGCCGGCACAGCTTCGTGGGCCTTAACCCGCCGGATGAGATTTCGTTGGCCGGGCTCAAGGAGTACGTGGAGCGCAGAAGGGTACGGGACTAGCCTCCGGCGTTCTTTTTTGGCTGACCTTTCCTGGAGGGCGGGTTGCTCTTGGCGGCTCCGCCATCCCCGGCGGGTCCTTTCTTCTTGATCACGCCCGAGCCAGCGCCGGGTTTGGGGTTTGATCCAGACGGCTTTGTCGAGGGGTTGGAGCTCCCTGGGGAGCTGTGCTTGCCGCCCGAGCCACCCGGCTGGCTGGAGTGGTTCGCGCCACCCGTGCTCGCTCCTCCACCCGCGGGACCCGAGCTGTAGGAGAGCGTGACGTACGTGCCTTTAGTCACCTGGCTTCCGGCGGCCGGGTCGGTGGATACGACCGTACCGGCCGGCTTGCTGCTTGTCACCTCCACCAGTCTGTACCCGAGGCCCGCGCGGATGAGCGTGCTCTCCGCCTCACCGAGACTCTTGCCCACGACGTCCGGCACCGTGACCTTCGGGATTGGCTTCGGACCCGCACTCAAGGTTATGTCCACCGCTGTGCCAGGCCGCACCTGCGCCCCCGGTTTGGGGTTCTGGTTTATGACGCCCCCCTTTCCGATCTGGTCGTTGTAGTGGGAGACGACGCTGCCCAGCCTGAGCCCGTACTTCTCCAAAATGGCCTGCGCCTGATCCTGGCTGACGCCGTAGGGGATGTCCGGGACGGTGACCAGCTTGGGGCCGGTCCCGACCGTGATCCTGACCGTCGACCCGGCCGCAGCCTCTGATCCCCCGCCGGGATCCTGGGAGATCACCTTCCCGGACTGCCCCGGGGAGCTCTCGGCCTGCTTGACGGAGACCTTGAAGCCTGCATTTTGCAGGGTACCCTCCGCATCGGAGGCCGAGCTCCCCGTCACGTCCGGGACGCTCACGAGCTGGGTCCCTACCACGGTGAGCTTTATCTCGGAGCCTTTCTTAGCCTTTCCTCCCGACGGGTCCTGCCCTACGACCGTGTCGACGGGCTTTCGGCTCCTGACCTTCCCTGCCACGACGGCCCTCAAGCCGCTGTCTTTCGCTCTGGCCTTCGCCTCGTCGAGCTTCATGCCGGTTAGGTCCGGCACGGATACCATCCGCGGCCCGCTCGCCTGCGGCTGGTTGCCGAGCAGGCTGTACGCTATCCCGCCTATGATCGCCGCGATCAGGAGCAGGATGCCGGCCACCAGCGGCAACGCCCGCCGCCTCCGCTTCCGCTCGGCTCTGGACGGATATACGAGCGTGTCGCCCTGGCGCGTTCTCCGCTGCGGGCCTTCCAGCACCTGGGTCGTCGCGTTCTCGGGGATCTTGTCGTCGATCACCCGCTCGAGGTCTTCTATGAGCTCCGCGTCGCTTGTGTAGCGGTCTTTGGGATCCTTGGCGAGTAGCTTGACGACTATCGCGTTGATCCCTCCCGGTATCCTGGGATCGAGCTCCCGCGGGGGCCTGAGCGAGCCGTTTACGTGCTTCATCGCGATGCCGATCGGGGTGTCCGCGTCGTAAGGCAGTTCTCCGGTGAGCATCTCGTAAAAGACCACACCGAGCGAATAGAGGTCGCTCGCCGGGCCGACCGGCTCGCCCATCGCCTGCTCGGGCGAGATGTAGTGGGCGGTGCCCAGGATGAGGCCGGTCTTCGTCATCGTCGAGGAGGTCGCGGCCCGCGCGATGCCGAAGTCCGTGACCTTCAGGTCACCGTCGGCGGTGATCAAAATGTTGTGCGGCTTTATGTCCCTGTGTACCACGCCCCGTTTGTGCGCCGCCTCCAGGGCCTGCGCTATCTGCAGCGCTACCTTCGCGGCTGTCTTCGGGGGCAGTGGGCCCTTCTTCGCGATGCGGTCCTTGAGAGTTCCTCCGGGGAGATACTCCATCGCGATGTAGTAGGTGCCGTCGTCGGTGGCCCCCCGGTCGTAGATGGAGACGATGTTGGGATGGGAGAGCGCCGCTGCGCTCTGGGCTTCGCGCCGGAAGCGCTCAACGAACTCCTCGTCCTTGGCGTAGCGCTCGTTCATTATCTTCAGCGCCACGTCGCGGTCGAGAACGTTGTCGTGGGCGAGGTAGACATCTGCCATACCACCGCTGCCCAGAAGCCTCTTTATCCTGTAGCGGTTGTCTACGAGTTGCTGCATACCCGGCACATTATACAGATAACACGACTGGGGCTTGTTACTAGAGATGCTCTCTGAGAGCCTGCTGCATGACCTTCTGCGCCAGCGGTACGGCGTTCGTCTCGCTGTCGCCGCCGTTGTGGACGAGCACGGCGACTGCTATCTTCGGGTCGTTCGCCGGAGCGAAGGAGATGAACCAGGCATCGGGAGCTCCCGAGGGTGTCTCCGCCGTCCCGGTCTTGCCGGCGACGGTGACACCGGGTATCTTCGCCCCACCAGCGTCTCCGTCGGTTACCACCGACTGCATCATCTGGTTGAGGGTCTGGGCGGTCTGAGTGTCGAGCACTCTGTGATCCTCGGAGGGGTGCGTCCTCTCCAGGAGCACGCCCTCCGGGGAGCGCACCTCTTTTATGATCCTGGGCTTCATCATGACTCCGTCGTTGGCGATGGTCGCAGCGACCATCGCCATCTCGAAGGGGGTGGCCTGCACCTGAGCCTGCCCGAAGGCCGCGGTAGCCAGGTAGTTTCTGTCCCACTTCGACGGTGGGGGACCGACGCTGCTCGGCGTGATCTGCAGCGGCAGGTCGTTGTAGGAATCGCCGAAGCCGAAAGCTCTCGCTGTGTCATATAGAGCCTTAGCCCCGACGTACTCCACGGCAACCTTGGCGAAGATCACGTTTATCGAGAGGTCGAGCGCCTTCTGGAAGGTGACGTTGCCGTAGGAAGCCCCCTTGTAGTTGGTGACCGCGTAACCGCCCCCCATCGGGTAATAGTAGCCGGGGTCGTTGAAGACGTCGGTTGGCTTGACGCCCTTTTTGAGGGCCGCCGCCGCGGTTATCACCTTCATCGTCGAGCCCGGTGGGTACAGACCCTGAGTTGCTCGGTCGAGCAGCAGGTCGTCGGGGCTTTTCTGGATCTGCTTGAAGTTCTCGTCTATATTGTTCGGGTCGTAGGACGGGTAGGATGCCAGGGCGAGGATCTCGCCGGTCTTCGGGTTCAGGGCAACGATCGCCCCCTTGCCGCTGCTGCTGTTTTTGATCAGGTCGTAGGAGAGCCTCTGCAGCCTGGGGTCAAGCGTCAGCTCGACGTTGTCACCCGGCTGCGGGCCCCCGGAGAGCTGGTTGAGGAGCTCGTCGAGGGTCCTCGGCTCCGCATTGCCGGAGAGGTTGGAGTTCTCCGTGAGCTCTATGCCGGTTGCGCCGTATCTCTGGCTCCAGTAGCCGACCACATTCGAGTAGAGCGCCCCCTGTGGGTAGACCCGCTGGTAATCCTTGCCGTTCTTCACGCTCTTCGCAAGCACCGTCTGCCCGTCGCGGGCGAGGATGAGACCCCGGGGTGCCTGCAACTCGCGCTGGCTCTGCAGCCCGTTGTTCGGGTTGTCCGCGAGCGTCTGCTTGGCGTAGACCTGCCAGTAGGCCAGGACGCCGACCAGCGCCACGAAGCCGCAGCAGAAGACGTAGAAGATGCGCCTCAGATGCCTGTTCACCCGGCGTACTCCTCCTCCCCGACGTAGGCCCGCTTCTTTTCTGTTGCGTAGTCCTTCCCGGCCCGCTCGGAGATTACCAGGAGGAGCCCCGTGAGTATGAAGTTGCCCACGATCGAAGACCCCCCGTATGAGACGAACGGCAGGGTGACGCCCGTGAGCGGGATCGCCTTGGTCACCCCGCCGACTATGATCAGGGTCTGCAGCGCGAACATCGAGGTGAGACCGAAGGCCAGGAGCTTGGCTGCGGGATCGCTCGAGAGCATGGCTATCTTGATCCCGCGGTAGACGAAGGCGAGGAAGACCAGAAGCAGGGCGCTAGCCCCCAGCAGCCCGAGCTCGCTTGCGACTGAGGCGAAGATGAAGTCGGTCTGCACGTCGGGTATGGTCTGGGCGAACCCTTCTCCGAGCCCGGTTCCCGTTATCCCTCCGTCGGCGATGTTGAACAGGCTCTGGACCACCTGGTAGCAGCACTGGTCGTGGGCGTGGGGCCAGGGGTCGAGCCAGGCGATCACGCGCAGCTGGACGTGTCCGAAGAGATTGTAGGCCGCGTAAGCGCCGATGCCGAACAGGAGGGTGCCCAGAACCACATACGCCAGCCGCCCGGTGGCCACGTAGAGCATCAGGAGTGGCACCGCGAAGAACAGCAGGCTGTCGCCGAGGTCGTTCTCGACGACGAGCAGGAGCAACGAGGCCCCCCAGACCGCCGCCACCGGCCCGAAGTACTTGAGCGCCGGGATCTGCATCCCCAGGAAGCTGCGGCTCGTCGCCGCCATCACCTCCCGCTTGTCCGCCAGGTACCCGGCGTAGAAGATGATCAGCGCTATCTTGGCGAACTCGGAGGGCTGGATGTTGACCGGACCGAGGTGCAGCCACAGCCGCGCCCCGTTCACCTCGTAGCCGAGCGGTGTCGCCACCGAGGCCATGAACAATATCGCGACGAGCCCAATAAGGTACTTGTACTCGAGCAGACGTTCGTAGCCGCGGAAGAAGAGTATCACCAGGAGCATCGCGGCACTCCCGACCAGGATCCAGACCACCTGCGTGGTCGCGAGGTTCTCCACCCCGCGTACATCGTAAGTGAGGCGGAAGATCATCACAAGCCCCACCCCGGTGAGCAGCGTCACTATCGGGAGAAGCAGGGCGTCCGCGTGCGGGAGCAGCAGACGAACCAGCAGATAGAGCGCGAGCAGCACCCCTGCGTATGCAGCCCCGTAGGCGAGCGGCGGGCTGGTTATGCCCTTGACGAAGATCAGGGTGGCGAATCCCACGAAGGTGATCGCGAGCGCGAGTATCATGGGGATCGTGGCGCGGCGGGCCATCGGCTAGCTGCTCCTCAGACCGCTCAGGATGCGCCGTATCTCGTGCCGCGAGTACAGCCGGTGCTCCCTGATCTGAGCCCTGTAGGGTTTTTTGATCTCGCTCTCTTTCAGGGTGGTCTTCCTGAAGACCCTGCTCAGCTTCACCCCTCCCACTGTGTAGGGCAACCCCTGGTGCACCACGACCCTCCCCCCCTCGAAGCTCAGATAGTAGCGGCTGCTGGCCCAGATGTATCCCGGTGTGAGCAGCGCAGCCACGACGATGAGGGCGGCCACCCCGCGCACTGCGGCGGACACGATGCGGCGCACCCTCTGGCGGCGCCTCTTGCGCCTTCTGGCACGCAGGGCTCTGGCGCGCTTGGCCTCCAGCTCAGCCCGGCCCGGACCATTTCCACGCGTGCCTTCCGGAGGAGCCGTGACACCGAGCTCCGTAGTGTCCGTCAGCCGGGGCTCCTCCTTCTTGCGCACGTCGGCGACGATCACCGTCACGTTGTCCAGGCCGCCGGCTTCGAGGGCCTCGGAGATGAGGTTCCGGGAGGCGGCCTGGGGATCGCCCCTGGTCGTGGAGAGGATCTCGCGGATCCTCTCGTCCGGCACCATGTCCGAGAGGCCGTCGGAGCACAGCAGCAGCCGATCCCCGTCCTGAACCCGCACGGTGGTTACGTCGGCCTCTACCTCCTCTTCGGCCCCGAGAGCCCGGGTTATGAGGTTCTTGTGGGGGTGCTCTTCGGCCTCGTCCTGGGTGAGGTCACCGCTCTTTACCAGCTCGGCGACGAGGGAGTGGTCCTCGGTGAGCCGCGACAGTTCCACACCGCGTAACAGGTAGGCCCTCGAGTCGCCGACATGGACCACCTCGATCTCTGGCCCCCCCCTGCCGGAGAGACGCAGCGCGACGAGCGTGGTGCCCATGCCGGCCCGGCGGCTGTCCTCGCGGGCGGCGGTGAGGATGCGGCTGTTTGCCTCACGCACCGCCTCCGTGAAGGAGCGCTGCGGCTCCAGTTCCCTGAGAACGCCTATCGCGATGGAGCTGGCCACCTCACCCGCCTCGAAGCCTCCGATGCCGTCCGCGACCGCCAGCAGCGTAGGGTCGCGGCCCTCGCCAGCGAGCAGCGAGTCTTCGTTGTTCTGCCGGACCCTGCCGGTGTCGGTGGCGCCAGAGTGTTCCAGGAAGAACATGAGATGGAGGATAGCTTACTCCACGTACCTGAAGGTCGTCGAGCCTATCTGGATCGTATCACCCGAGCGCAGCGGTGTGGCCCCGACTATCTTGCGACCATTGATGAAGGTGCCGTTGGTGGAGCCGAGATCCTCGACGTAAAGCAGATCCGCGTGGTGGGTGATCCTGGCGTGGCGCGAGGAGACGTAGTCGTCGCTCTTCAGCGCGATGTCGCTCGAGGAGGAGCGCCCGATCGTCACCGTACCGTCCCCGATCTGGAAGCGGGTGTCGTGCTCGAAGATGTCCGAATCCTCGACGACCAGCTCCGGGATTCCCTTCGAGATGATTCTGTGCCTGTCCGGGCGCTTCTTCATCGGGTTCGAGGAACCGGGCATGAAGGCCTCATCCTCGGGGACGGCCCTCAGGTCCCCTATGCCTCGCCGCACCACGGCATATATGAACGCGAAGAGCAGCAAGAGGATGAGGGCCTTCGCCGCCAGAAGGGGGATCTGTAGGTCCAAGCTTAACGCCTCCCGCCGCGCCCGAAGTGGGTGGGGGATCCTCCGGAGGTCTCCGTGCGCCGGACGAAGCGCGCGGTGCTCTGGCCGAAGGTGAGCTCGTCCCCGTTGTCTATGCGCTCGCGGTCTATCGGAACCCCATCGAGCAGCGTCCCGTTGGTGGAGCCGAGATCCTCGATGACGAAGCCGTCTTCGAGCCGCGAAATGCGTGCGTGGTGGCGCGAAACGTTCGGGTCCGAGAGGACTATGTCGTTCCCGGCAGAGCGGCCTACCGTCCACGGGCCCTGACCTTCGAGCGGATATGCCTTGCCGTCGAGGACGAGCTGGACGACCTCGCGCGATAGCCCGAAGTTTCTCGCCTCCTCGGCTGAGATGGCCGCGGTGTCCTGGCCGGATTCTTCCTGGCGCATGTTCTCGGTGCGGAAGATCCTGGTCTTCCCCGAGGTGTCTTGTGGCGCACCCTTCTCGCGCGGTCTGTCGGTGGGGCCGGTCAGTTTCGCCGTTATGCCGAACTCTCCGTAGCTCAGCGAGTCCTCGACCACGAAGCGTATCTTCGGTGGGGTCATCAGATGGTAGTCGTGGTCGGCGGCGTGGGCGGAGACGTACTGGATGAGCTCCTCCCTCAGCGCCTCCTGGTAAGCCTCTATCGGTTCGGCGTCCTCTTTCGAGAGGTGGACGGTGAAATCGTTCGGGGCATAGGTGCGTGAGACGGAGACCATCCGCCCCTCGTCCATCTGCTTGGTGAGACCCTTCGCGATCTCTATCGGTTGGATCTGTCTCCGGAATGCCTTGCCGAACATCCCTTCCACCAGGGATTCCATGCGCTTTTCTATGGCCTTGAGAAAACCCAAGGAAAGCTACCTTCCCGCGCGGACGCCGAGATACCGTAACACAGCGTATATTATACCGGCGAGCCCCAGGGACGACATCGCCTTCGTCAGCGCTTCGGGCCCGAACGAGACCAGAAGAGCATACCCCAGCACCCCTCCAGCGACCGCGACCACAAGACCTGCCAACCACCACCCGAGACGCTCGGCCACCGCAACGACCGCCGCTATCGCTCCCCAAAGCACCACCAGGTAGAGGGGCTGGTGGTAACTGCTCTGCAGGACCGCCTGCCCGTAAGCTGCGGCCTGCTGCAGGCCGGTGCCAGGGGAGAGCTTCTGGAAGATGAGCCCCGTATAAGGGATGTTCCCGTCACCAAGAGTGAGCTCGTAGCAGACGAGCACCGCCCCCGCCGCCGCTCCGGAGGCTGCCGCCCCGACCGGACGCATCAGGGCGCCGAAAAAGAGCGGCAACCCGGCCCCGAGCCCGACCCAGGAGAGCGGGACCGACAGCACCGGGCCGAGCGGTAGCCGCCCGATGCCCTTACTCTTGCTCCCGGCTATGATCCATCCGAGCGCGGCGAGCGGAAGCACCCCCGCCAGGCCGGCCCCGATCTGCCCGCTCTTGAGCAGCGCGACCGCGAGCGCGAGCACGGCCACCAGGGCGGCCAGGCGCGGCAGGAGATACCCCAGGACGGCGAACCCGGCGGCGATGCCAAGGCTCTGAGCCCCGTTGAACAGGAGCCCGGCGGCGTAGTACCCGAGCCAGCCTGCCGCCAGGCTGTTCGCCCCCCGTAGCAGGTGCTCGGCGTACCTCTTCGGGATCTTCGCCGACCGGGTCCCGCCGAGCACCCTCTCGAAGAGGGGTGAGACCCTGCCACCGTGCAGGAGGGCGAGTGCCTCGCGGGCGCTCTGGGGTCTGTGGGTCGGGTTGGGTGAGGTCGTGCGGCTTATGAACTCCGAGAGGCGTTCGGGGGGCTCGTAGGGCTGGCGGGCGAGCAAGGTGCGTGCGGTGGCGCCGACGGCGTAGATGTCGGTGAGCACGCTCGGGTCCGCATCCCCGTTCATTATCTCGGGTGCCATGTACCCCGGCGTGCCGACCGCGTAGCCGACCCGCGTCAACCGGGTGTCTCCCGCCCGGTATGCGATGCCGAAGTCCGTGAGCTTGACCGTGCCTCGCCGGTCCACGAGCGCGTTCTGCGGCTTTATGTCCCGGTGGATGATGCCCTGGGCGTGGGCGTAAGAGAGCGCCTGGAGTATCTGCGAGAGGGCATCCTCTATCTCTTCTGGGGTGTAGCCCCTCGCTGCCTCGTCGAGCGGCATACCCTCGACGAACTCGGTGACCAGGTAGACCTCGGTCTCCCCGGCTATGACCTCTATGGTCTCGACGATGTTGGGGTGGTGGAGGCCCTCAGCGATCTGTCCCTCTCTCAGCGCCCGGGAGCGCTCCTGGGCGCTGTATATGGGGATGACCTTTATGGCGACCACCTCTCCCGCGCGAGCCCGGGCGCGCCAGACGGTGGCGAAGCCGCCGCGCCCCACCACCTCGTCGAGCACGTAGTGGCCCTGCCCTTCGATGACCCGTGCCTCGGCCATTGACCACGTATTGTATAGCTTTCGCCAGGGTGGGTTCCCCGTCCACCCGTGGTCTTCGAGCCCGGCTGCTGGTAAAATCTCCTCGCCCCGTGGCCGGGGCGACGGCGCGGGCGAGTGGCGGAATTGGTAGACGCGCTAGGTTCAGGGTCTAGTGTCCGAGAGGACGTGGGGGTTCGAGTCCCCCCTCGCCCACAGTCTACTCCGGGAGGGCAGCGTAGAGCGGGAGGCCTACAGGAGCCCCGTCCGACGAGGGAGGAAGTGGGGGCGCCGGCGGGGAGGCAGGGCTCTGCCGCCCTGGGCGTCCGTCTGTGTTTCCGCACTGCTGTTCCTCGTCGTCGCCGGAGTCATCCTGTTGGTGGTGCGCGGCTGCGTCGCGACGCAACAGGCCACCGGGATCAGGAAGTACGTAGCGACCTCTGACTCCATCCTCCTCGAATCCCAGCACCTCGGCAACGGGCGGCTGCAGCGGGCGCTGGAGGACGCCTCGGACGGGCGCGTCTCTTCCAGACATCGGGAGGATCTCCGGTGGTCGGCCGAACGCTCACGCGAGCTCTACGAGAGGACGCTTGCCTCCCAGAAGGTGCCCCGGCGCTTCGCGCAGGTCCACCACTACCTGCAGAGTGCCCTCGGCATCAGGGCGCGGGCTACCGGGAGGATCGCCAGGGCAGCATCAGGGAGTCGGGAGCGGTTGCGCAGTGCCCTGTCGAGCGGGCTGAGAGACTACAAGATGAGCGATGCCGTGATCTCTCACTACTACATGCCCGCGGTGAGGGAGGTGTTGCGCGAGGAGGGACAGATCAACGAGGACGACGCGATAATCTACCACCCGGCGCCCTTTGTGGATTACGGAGCGTCCGGTCTCGGGGGCGGGAGGAGAGAGGGAGCCGCACACGGGGTGAGGATCTCCGGCGTGAGCGTCGGCGGGCACCCGCTCTACCCCGGCGGCACCGTGATCCTCAAGGGGGCCGACCGGCCGGTCTTCAGGATCGAGGTGGCGAACGACGGAGGGATGGTAGAGGATGGCGTTCCGGTCGAGATCTCCGTTGCCGGCGGCGTCGAAAGCCAGGTCCGTACTGCGCGCATCCGGCGGATAGAACCCGGGAGGACGGAGACCGTCACGCTCGGCGGGTTCAAGCCCGGCGTGGTGGACGAGACCTCCCGCGTCAGGGTGGAGGTCGGGCCGGTAAGATACGAGCAGTACACCAGGGACAACACGCTATCTGGAAGGTTGACCTTCGGGATCTAGGAGGGATTTTGGTAACCGCCGTGGTGCTCGTCACGACCGAGGGAGAGAGGGTGCAGGAGGCCGCTCAGGCGATGCTTGAGATAGAGGGGGTGACCGAGGCCTATTCGGTGACCGGACCATATGACATCGTGGTCATGGTGCGCATCCCGGACTTCGAACGGCTGGCCGAGATAGTTCCGGAGAAGATAGCCCAGGTGCCGGGGGTGGCGCGCACCGAGACCATGGTCGCCTTCCGCACCTACTCCAACTACGACCTCGACCGGATGTGGTCGCTCGGGTTCGAGGAGGGCTAGCTCGGCTCCCCGGCCAGCGCAGGGCGGGTGCTCTCTATGAGGAAGGCCACGACCTCCAGAAAATCACCGCTCTCCCGGTAGATCCGCCGCTGGTGCTGGCTTCCGGTGCCGTTGTCGACGATCCAGAGCACGTCCTGAAGCTCGTCTTCGCACCCCAGGGAGGCGGCGTAGGGCCTCAGTTCCTCCACGAGTGAGCGGGCCATCTCTCCCGCCGGCACCGGTATCTTCCCCACCGGGTCGTAGAAGGTCGCATCCATACCGTACCGGGAAGCGCGCCACTTGTTCTCGAGCGTTATCTCCCGGTCGTAGGGGCCTCTCGGCTCCCCGTCGAGAGCGCGGGCGACGAGGCACTGGGTGATGGCGGTCAGGGCGGTGGCCGCCCTGAGGCTGGTCTGGGAGTCCAGGATGCGTAGCTCTATCGTCCCGAACTTCGGATGAGGACGCACGTCCCACCAGCAGAAGGTGTAGTCCTCGATCGCCCCGGAATCGACCATGCGATCCACATAATCCTCGAAAGCCGCGTAATCCTCGAACGCCGGCGGCAGCCCGGAGCGAGGGAAGGACTCGAATATCTTGATCCTGGTCGACTCGAACCCGGTGTCCATCCCCTGCCAGAAGGGAGAGTTGGCCGAGAGGGCCAGGAGGAGCGGGGCCTCTTCGGCGAGGCGGTTGTGAGCCTCTATCGCCGCCTCGGGACCCGGGACCGCCACGTGAACGTGCTGGCCGAAGATCACCTCCCGCTCGGCGATCCAGCGCAGCCGCTTCAGGACTTCCCGGTAGCGCTCCTGTTCGGTAACCTTCTGATCCCGGTAGCGGCTGAAGGGGTGGGTGCCGGCCGAGGCTATCGAGGCCCCGCAGGCCGCCGCCCACGAACCCACCCGGCTGCGCAGCTCCCGCAGCTTCTGGCCTATCTCTGAGGCCGAGGAGCACACCGGCGTCTTTATCTCCAGCACCGACTGGAAGAGTTCGTAGGAGACGTACTCGGAGAGTTCCTCAGGGAGGCGGCGCATGATCTCGTCCACCTTCGGGACCAGCTCTCCGGTGGAGCCGTCCACTATGTGCAACTCCTCTTCCAGGCCCAGCGTGTACTCTCTCTCGCCGGTGCTCTTGAACTCGAGGGGCATGGTCTCTCCTCCCATCCGATACTTCAGGGTCGCGAAGGGGGTGCGGGACGAGGGGGAAGTTGCAGACGCCGGATGCTCCGGCGAACCTCCGCCCGGTGCGGAGTTGCGAACATCTCTACCGGACCTCTTCTACATCAGCGTAACCAGCCTGGGAAGACATATTACCCGCTGCGGTCGAAAATAACCAGAGAGACGACCGCATTGCATCGTCGTTCCTGCGGCGGGGCTGACACGCTCAGTGACGGTCGAGCTTGCGGGCTATCTCCCGGGTCCCGATGAGGAAGCATATCGACCGTCCGTGCGGGCAGGTGGCCGGAAGCCTGCTCGTGAGCCACTCTCTTATGAGGTTCTCCATCTCCTTCTGAGAGAGCCCGTCGCCCATCCTGACCGCGGAGTGGCAGGCTATGGTGGCCAGTATGCGCTCCTCGCGGCGGGGACCGGGGTCGTCGCCGCCTATGACGGTCAGGGCTTCGAAGAGCGCTCCGGCCACTTCTCTTCCGGCCAGAATGGAGGGCGCGGAGCTGACGCGCACCGAGTGCGGCCCGAAGGGCTCCGCCCGGAACCCGTAGAGCGCGAGCTCCTCCAGGCTATCGGCCGCGTGCTCGGCCTCGGAGGGCGAGAGCTCCACCACCTCGGGCACCAGCAGATCCTGCACTTGCGGTGGGCCGTCCGGACCGGCCAGACGGTCCAGTATCGCCCTCTCGTGAGCCACGTGCTGGTCGACCACCCACAGGCCCGATGGGTCTTCCAGCAGGATGTAACACCGCGCGAGCTGGCCGATCACACGCGCCTCCTCCAGCGAGGGCAGCGCTCCGCGCTCCGGCACCTCCTCCGGAGGCGAACCTGATTCCTCCGCCGCCCGCGCTGCCCGGGAGGCTTCGCGCTGCAACTCCCGCAGGTCCGCCTCCGGATAGCTTCTCCGCTCTTCCGCAACCCGCAGGGGCCAGGCGCGCCGGGGTGTGGTCTCCTCCCGGCGCGCCTGGAACGTGAGGGGATGCTGCAGCGCAGGGGAGGAGGGGACTTCCGGCGGTCTCACCGTCGGGTGGGGGCGCCACTCGATCGCTAGCCTGACGGCGGCGGTCACCGCCTCGCGTGCCGCGCGCTCGTCCGAGAAGCGCACGATCTGCTTGGCGGGGTGGACGTTGACGTCCACCCTCTTCGGGTCCACCTCTATCAGCAGCGCCACCGGCGGATACCTGCCCGCCGGAACCGTCGCCCGGTAGGCGTCGTCGAGGCCCCTGTTGAGGTTCTCGGAGCGCACCCACCGGCCGTTCACCGAGACCGTCTGAGAGGCGTTGCGGCTGCTCGTGTGGACGCTGGGAAGCGCGGCGTACCCCTTTATCCTGAAGGCCCCTGACTCGTAGGAGACCTCCCTGAAGGCCCGCGCCCGGGCCACGCCGTGGATCTGGGCGAGCCGTTCCAGGAGGTCTTTCGCCGCAGGAAGCGAGAGGTGCTCTCGCCCCCCCTCCGAGAGCCTGAAGGCGACCTGCGGGTTGCAGATCGCCAGGTGCGTCACCACGTCCATTATGGTTGCCCGCTCGGATCGGATGCCCCTCAGAAAGGCCCGCCGCGCCGGGACGTTGTAGAAGAGACGCTCGACGATCACGGTGGTCCCCCTCGGATGGGAGGCTGCCGAGACTTCTGCCTCGGAGCCCCCCTCCACGCAGACCCTCGTGCCGCTTCTGGATGCGCCGTCCGAAGTCGTGAGCTCGAAGCGGCAGACGCTCGCGATCGAGGGTAGAGCTTCACCCCTGAAGCCCAGGGTGCTCACCGCCTCGAGGTCTTCGACGGAGCGGATCTTGGAGGTCGCGTGACGCAGCACCGAGAGCCTGGCGTCCTCCTCCGACATGCCTTCGCCGTCGTCTCGCACCAGGATGCGGGAGGTGCCGCCGTCTTCTATCTCCACCTCTATCCGGGAGGCGTGGGCGTCGAGCGAGTTCTCGATGAGCTCCTTGACGACCGAGGCCGGCCTCTCGACGACTTCTCCCGCGGCGACCTGCTGGGCTACGAGCGGGTCTAGTATCCGGATCGTCTTTCGCGCTGCCATGGCCTTCGGGCATTGTACAACCGGGGGCAGGTTTTCCAAACGCGGGGAGTGTAGAATCGCGGGTCATGCAGGAGAGAAGAGAGAAGATCGAGGCGGAAGGTATCGGACGGCAGATGCTGCCCCACGAAGATCTTCGCCGGCTCGTGGAGCTGTTGCGGGAGAGCGGGATCGGAGAGATAAGCGTCCGTCAGGGAGACCTGGAGGTGACCGTCAAGGCCAGGAGCGAGGGGCTTCCGGTCCAGGCTGCGCCGCCGCCCCCACCGGACGAACCCGAGAGGGCGAAGCCCCCCGCACACGAGGAGCCTCCGGCGGCTGAGGGCGACGGGCTGCACGCCGTGCGTTCGCCGGTCGTCGGCACTTTTTACCGGTCCCCGTCCCCAGACGACCCGCCGTACGTGGAGGTGGGGGATCGTGTCGAGGCCGGACAGACCCTCTGTATCATCGAGGCGATGAAGCTGATGAACGAGATCCCGGCCGACGTTTCCGGGGAGGTGGTCGAGGTGCTGGTCGAGAACGCCTCCGGGGTCGAGTACGACCAGCCGCTCTTCTACCTCCGACCGGAGGGGTAGTGATGATCGGCAAGGTCCTCATAGCCAACCGGGGCGAGATAGCGCTGCGGGTCATACGGGCCTGCAGGGAGCTGGGCGTCCGGAGCGTCGCAGTCTACTCGACCGCCGACGCCGATTCGCTGCACCGGATCCTGGCGGACGAATCCGTCTGCATAGGTCCTCCGCCGGCTTCCGAGAGCTACCTGAACATCCCGGCGATAATCTCCGCGGCGGAGGTCTCCGGGGCGCAGGCCATCCACCCAGGCTACGGCTTCCTCTCGGAGAACGCGCGTTTCGCCGAGATCTGCGAGCGCAGCGGCGTCAGGTTCATCGGTCCTTCCTCGAAGGCGATAGCGCGCATGGGGGACAAGTCTGCCGCGCGTGAGACGGCGGCTCGGGCCGGGGTCCCGGTGGTGCCGGGCAGCGAGGGCACCTGTTCCAGCGCGGAGGAGGTCATGCGGGTCGGGGCGGAGGTCGGGTATCCGCTGCTGATAAAGGCCGCCGCGGGCGGCGGGGGGAAGGGGATGCGCGTCGTGGAGAACGAGCGGGAGGCCAAGGCGGCCTTCGTGGCGGCGAGCCGGGAGGCGAAGGCGGCCTTCGGGGACGGCTCGGTCTACGTCGAGCGTTACCTGGAGCGGCTGCGGCACGTCGAGATACAGGTGCTCGCCGACGGCCGGGGGCGGGTGGCCGCCTTCCCGGAACGGGACTGCTCGATTCAGCGCCGCCACCAGAAGCTCCTGGAGGAGTCCCCGGCCCCGGATTTCCCCGAGGAGGTGCGCACCAGGATGATGGACGCGGCGGCCTCACTCGCTCTCTCGCTGGAGTACGAGGGGGCAGGGACGGTGGAATTCGTCTATTCGGGGGGCGAGTTCTACTTCATAGAGATGAACACCCGCCTGCAGGTGGAGCACCCGGTGACCGAGATGGTGGCCGGGGTGGATCTGGTCTCCGAGCAGATCCGGATAGCCTCCGGTGAGGG
The DNA here is from genome assembly GCF_028617075.1 of Rubrobacter calidifluminis. Taxonomy (NCBI): domain Bacteria; kingdom Bacillati; phylum Actinomycetota; class Rubrobacteria; order Rubrobacterales; family Rubrobacteraceae; genus Rubrobacter; species Rubrobacter calidifluminis. The sequence goes on from NZ_JAQKGV010000009.1 coordinate 88,727, forward strand.
CATGAGCGTCCCCGAGAGGCCCACCGCCTCGGGATGCGCGATGGAGTTCAGGATCAACGCCGAAGACCCGCAGAAGAACTTCATCCCGCAGGCCGGTCAGGTCGAGTTCTACACGCCTCCCGGGGGGCCAGGCGTGCGGGTAGACTCGCACCTCTACCCTGGATACCGCGTCCCGCCACACTACGACTCACTGCTGGCGAAGCTCATCGTGCACGCCCCCGACCGGGACGGAGCGATCCGGCGCGGGGTACGCGCCCTGGACGAGTTCGCCGTGGCCGGGCTGGAGACCACCCTGCCGCTGCACCTCGCCATACTGGAGGACAAGGGGTTCAGGAAAGGCGAAGTCTATACGGGCTTTCTCGCCGAACGCCGCCTGTCCGTCGAGGATGGCGTGCTGAGGCTCACCGCCCTTACCGCGTAGCCGCCGCCGGCGGGCGGTGCTAACCTTTTGGGGTGGTTTTGGGTCCCGAAAGGAGAACGTAGTGGCTGAGTCGGCCACCGCGCACAGATCTGAGGAGAGCCTCATGCTCGGCGGGATGGCACGCTGGGATGGGATCGATTTTTTCGGGGCGCGTTATATGAGCACGGCCTACCGCAAGCGAAGCGGCGAGATCTTCGTCCGCGTGGACCCGGTGAGCGTCTGGAGGCCCGAGAACCTCACGGTGAGGCGTATCTCGGGCTGGCCGATAATCCGTTCTTTTTTCTTCTGGGGACAGCTCCTGGTGCAGGTGGGCGGTTCGGTGTGGACCCTCGCCTACTTCGTCGGTTCGATCGCCGCGCTGTGGCTTATTGTACGCGTGCTGGAGCTGGGCAGCGGCCTGGGGTCTCTCGGTGGGTTTCTGGGCTTCCTCGCTGATTTCCCGATGCTGCCGCTCTTGGTGCTGTTCTTCGCGGCGATGAAGCTCACCGCCACGGGCCGCTACCACGGCGCCGAGCACAAGGCCGTCGCCGCCTACGAGAAGTACGGCGAGGTGACCATGGAGAAGGCCCGGGCGAGCAGCCGCATCCACCCCCGGTGCGGCACGAACATCCTCATCTACATCGTGATAGCTGCCGCGCTCGAGCCGATCGTCCCATGGTGGTGGTATTCGATCGCCCAGTTTATCCTCATCTCCGAGCTGTGGTTCACCTTCGGGCGGAGCCGCCCCTCAATAGCAGTTGGCAACCTTCTGCAGCGCTACTTCACCACCTCGGAGCCCACCAGCCGGGAGCTGGAGGTCGCCGTCGCCTCGATAAACCGCCTGCTTGAGGCTGAGGGCGGAGATCCCTCGGTGGAGATAGGCACCCGCGTGAGGATACCGGCCCGCTACTGAGCCTGCAGAGGACGCCGTTGCCGAATCGTTGCGGGGGCGCACGGATTCTTAGCGGTTATGAAACCTTTTCGTAAAATCACCTCCTGCACAATCAGGGTGTCCGAGACCGGCGGGCGATTAATGGTGTCGGAGGGGGGGAGAGGAGAGAGGAGTGAGAAGGTTGCTGGTCCTGGCGTCCCTCGCCGCCCTGGCGGTGCTGCTGGCCGCCGTTCCCGCCCAGGCCAGGATGCGACCCCAGGTGGGGTGCGCCCCGACGGGCTGCTGGCCGGTTTATTCTTACGGGGATCAGGACACCGACGTGTACGCGATACAGTACTTCCTGCGAGACCGCGGCTTTGCGAGCTTCACGCCGACCGGCTACTACGGTGCGCTGACCACACAGGCAGTGGAGAGATTCCAGAAGGCCGGGAGCATCCCGGTGAGCGGGGTGGTCGGCGCGAAGACCTGGCCTGAGCTGGTGGTGCCGGTCAGGTACGGGCAGACCAACGACGCTGTGAGGGCACTGCAGACCGAACTGCAGCAGCAGTACGGCTACAACATACCCGTCACGGGGTATTACGGTAACATCACCAGATCCGATGTGATGAACTTCCAGAAGACCCACGGGTTGCGCGTCACGGGCAGCGCGAACCGCGCCACCTGGCACGTTTTGATCAGCGCCCGCTGATCTTTCCGGGACGACGGCCCGCCGGTGGACCTGGGGCGGGGCCCTCTGAGGGCCCCGCCCCTACTGTCCCCGGGCGGCTAGTTCGCCTGACGGGTCGGGCGGATCAAGACCTCGTTCACGCTCACCCGGGGCGGCTGGGTCGCGGCGTAGGCTATGGCTGCTGCTATGTCCTCCGCCTGCAGGGGCTCTATGGTACCGAATCTGCGGCGTTGCTCGGCCAGCGCATCCTCGTCTGTTATATGGCTCGCGAGCTCGGTCTCCACGGCGCCCGGCTCTATCACCGTGATGCGGATGTCATCCTCCAGGAGCTCCTGCCGCAGGCCTTCGGAGATGGCGTTCACAGCCCACTTGGTGCCGGAGTAGATCGCGCCCGTCGGGCGCACCTTGCGCCCGGCGACGCTGGAGATGTTTATGATGTGCCCCGAGCCCTGCTCTTTCATTATCGGGAGGGCGGCGTTCGTGGCGTAGAGCAACCCCATCACGTTCACCTCGAACATCTGGCGCCACTGATCGGTGAGGCCCTTGTCCACGCGGGAGAGGAGCATCACCCCGGCGTTGTTGACGAGGATGTCGACCCTTCCGAACTCCTCCTTCGCGCGCAGGATCATCCTTTGCGTCTGCTCCTCGTCGGTGACGTCGCAGGGAACGGCGATCGCTCTTCCTCCCGCCTCCTCTATCCGCCCGATCAGGGAGGAGAGCCGCTCCTTGCGGCGGGCGGCGGCGACGACGGCCGCCCCCTCGCGCGAGAGCGCCTCGGCGGTCGCCTCTCCTATGCCGCTGGATGCTCCGGTCACCACGGCCACCTTTCCCTCAAGACGGGACATATACGGGCTCCTTTCCCTCCTTCAGCGTTCCAGTACCCAGGTATCCTTCATCCTGCCGCCGCTGGAGATGTTGACCACGTGTCTGCCCGGCGCAGCCACGCGGGTGAGCGAGCCCGGGACCACCTCGACGGTCTCCGGGTCGGGTGCGAGTGCGATGACTCGATAGTCGGCGTAGGAGTCGCGCAGCAGGATTCCCTCTCCATCGGTCTCGCAGACGAGGTGGGTGGAGAAGTCTATGACCTCCTGGGCGATGTACTCGACCGGGTTCGCCTCGACCTTCCGGCGGAAGTTCTCCACCTTCTCCCTGCTCTCCTCCGGTCCGATCATGACCTCCTTGCCGCCGTAGCCGCCGCGGCTTTTGATGACGAGCTCGCCGAAGCGTTCCATCACGTATCGGTAGTCCGCCTCGACGGCGAGCGAGAGGGTCGGAGGGTTGTCGATCAGGGGCTCCTCGCCCAGGTAGTGCCGGACCATCTCCGGCACGAAGACGTAGACTCCCTTGTCGTCTATGATCTCGGAGTTCGGTGCGAAGAGGACGTGCACCCTACCCTGCAGGTGGCACTCGAGCAGCCCCGGAACCTCCGCGTAGAGTCTGTCCTCGTCCACCCGCTCGTAGACGACGTCTATCCTGCGGCCGGAGGAGCGGTGCACCAGGTAGCCCTCTCCATCCAACACGAGGTCTTTCGGTTCGGCGAGGATGGCGCCCATCTCGCTGGCGTAGATGTGGTGGTCGAGGTAGAACTGGTCGGCGGGACCTCCCGAGACGACCGCGAGCGTCGCCTCGTCGCCTTTCCGGGAGGCCGCGCGCAGGGAATGTCCGAGTCGCTCGAGACATCCGTCGAGCGGCCTCACCCCGAGCTCGCTGTAAGACTCTGGGAAGACCACCCCGGAGGTCATCCTGCGCCGGCGGGTCATCGGGGCGAGACCGACGGGCATCTTGGCGTTCTCCTCTATGACGAAGAACTCCGGGTCTTCGGGGTCTCCCGTCGCCACTATGTCGAAGGCGATCTGACGCACCGGCACCGGGCCGAAGCGGTTCGGGGTGGAGACATCGTAGAGGGTGCTCGTCTTCAGCACCTCCTCGGGAACGACCTCCTCTCTTCCCTGCTCGAGGCGCCTGAGGAATTCGTTTATCGCCCGGAGGCGCTGGGTCAGGCCTCGTTCGAGCTTCTCCCAGTTTCCGGACGTGACGACCCGGGGGATCCACTCGGTCGGGTGCGTCTTGTCCTCTCCGGTGAGGCCGAACGAGCGCTGCTCCGCGAGCAGGAGTTCGTGCGCCCGGCGTCGGCGTTCTTCCCAGCCCGCAGCCCCCATCTTCTCCAGCTCGTCGAGCACGGGGCGGTAGATCGGTCTCGGGGTACCGTCGGGCAGGAAGACCTCGTTGGGACCGGCCAGAGAGCGTACGAATCTCACAGAAGAGGGATTATAGCGGCTTGCTCGCCCGGGCGTACTACGGCGAGAGACCGGGGGGGATCCCCCCCGGTCTCTCGGGATGGGCCGTCCTGCCGGGCTCAGCCGGCCCCGGCGGTGAAGTAGACCCTGTCCGGGGATCCCACGCCGGTCACATCGTCCCAGCCCTTCTTCGTCTTGAGGCTCGAGTCGTCGTCGAAGGTCCGGACGCTGTAGACGATGCCGCCCTGCGCATCCACGCCGTTGGCGTAGTCCGGCCGGACGTTTGCAGCACCGTCGTGGGCCGGGGTTACATCACGAAACGCCTTGCTGTTGGACCGGGCGAGGTCGTAGATCCTGGGGTTCGCGAAGCCGAGCCTGCCGCCCTGGGCCTGGCTGGCGAGTGCCTCCATCCCGGCCATGAGCGGCGAGGCGAGGCTGGTCCCGCCTATGCGGTACTCATCGTAGTAGACCCCGTCCGGGAACTTCTGGGTCTCGCCCACGAGCATGCCCGTCGTGGGGTCGGCGTCCAGCGCCACGTCCGGCACCGCCCGGCCGGCCGGGGATCCCGCGGGCACCACGCCCTGCTGGTAGTCCGGTCGGTTGAACAGCGAGCTGAACCCGCCGCCCGCTCCGTAGATGAACCCCTGGGGGACCCAGGATTTTCCGGAGTCGGAGAGGACGTACTTGTCCGTCCCCCAGCCGGCCTCCCAGCGGTAGTTGTTGCCGGCCCCGACGGCGAGCGAGGTGCCCCCGACGGCGGTCACGTACGGGTCGGAGGCCGGGTAGTCGGTCTGCAGCAGGCCGCTGGCCGCCACGTCGTCCCCATCGTCACCGGAGGAGAAGAAGAAACCTATCCCCTGGGCGGCCGCCTGCTCGAAGATGGTCTCGTAGGCGCGTATCGCGCCGGAGGTCTCGTTGGAGGAGAAATCGCCCCAGGAGTTCGACACGATGGAGGCCTTGTTGTCATCTACCACCCGGGCCAGCGTGTCAAGGAAGTCGGTGTCGGTGCAGCTCCTGGAGGCGTAGTAGAGCACCTTCGACCCCGTGGCCATCCCATGCACCGCCTCCACGTCGAGGGTCTCCTCCCCGTACCACCCGGAAGGATCGCACAGCTTCTGGTTGCGGAAACCCTGCCCGGGGAGAACCTGCCTGAACTGCCCCTGCGAGAACCGGCCGTCCCCGTGTCTCGTCGCGTAGCGGTTCGCATCCTGCAGGATCGTCGGCGCGGCGTAGGCGTCGGTGATGGCTACGGTCGCGCCCGCTCCGGTGAGCCCGCTGGCCGTCACTCCGTAGGCCCCGCGCAGCTGGGAGGGGACGTAGCCGCAGACTGCGTACGGCCGGTAGCTGCCCTCGAACTTCGGTAGCGGGCTCTTGTAGTCGGCCTGGTAACGCGCCGTGAGCTGACCGTAGTAGAGCGAGCACGGACGGGCGTTGCGGAAGCCCGCCGGCGGCTGTGCCCGGCCGCTCTGCAGCGGTTTTACGGTGTGCGGCGGGGACTGCAGCCCGACCACGCCGAGGACCTTCTCCGAGAGCCCCGCAGGTACGGAGAGGTTGCCCGCCGGGGCGAGCACCGTGCGCCCGCCGCGGCGGAAGAGCCCCATCCTCACGCCGAAAGCCCTCTCGGCCTGCGCCACGGTGCCGCGCACCGCCACATAGCGGTTGCCCGCGCCGACCCCGCTGACACGCAGCCCGGCTCCAGAGAGCCAGCGACGGACCACCCGCACGTCGGACGCCGTCGGCGCGAAACGGGCCCGGTACTGGGCAGGGGTTATGAAGTGCCGGTAGCTGCCGCTCGTGGGATTCGAGACCGCACGTACCAGCGCGTCGAGGTCCGCCTTGTGACGCGGCCGCAGGTAGACCCGGGCACTCACGTGGCGGGATGTCGGGGCGGGGCGCGCCGCAGATGGCTTGGCCCAAGCGGGCGAGCTTCCGCCCAGCGTTACCCGATCTCTGTTCTGGGCCAGGGCCTGACCCGCCAGCACCATGCCGGCCAGCACGAAGGCGAGGGCGGTGGCCAGAAGGCCCCGCCTCCCGTAGTTTCTCATCGCATTGTTCTCCTTTCCCTCAAAAGGACGCATGCCTTTCCCCGATGATGGATGCAAGAGGACGGCCCTGCCCGCTACTCTCCGAGTGAGGCACCCATCATCCAGCCGGGCATTATACAGGCCGCCGCACCCCCGTGCCTTTCTCTGGTTTTCGTGGCCGCTGGTCGCTTTCGGGGGTGTGGTTCGATCGCCGGGGCCGGTATACTGAACGGGCGTGGAGAGGATCCGGCTCACACCACCGGGAGAGAAGGGGGCCCGCGGAGAGCGTGCCCGGCTCTACGTGCGCTGGATGCCCCACCTGGGGGCCGAGGCGGTCGCTCTCTACGAGCTCCTGCGCATCCTGCCGGAGGTAGGTATGGATGAGCTGGATATCGAAGAACTCGCGGAACTCCTCGGCACGACGCCCCAGAAGGTGCAACGGGCGCTCGGGAGGCTCGTAAAGGCGGGTTTCGTGACGGAACGTGACGGATGGCTGGAGGTGGCAGAACATCCCCCCTCCAGCCGCCCCGAGCCGGATGCGGGGGATGGTGTAGAGGTCGTGCGCGCGGAGCCGGAGGGGATAACGCCGGACGACTACTTCCGGTACATGGGCACCCTGCCCGCCCCGCACATCCTGGAGTTCCTCAACGGCTACTGCGAGCGGGACGGAATCGAGCCGGACGCTGTGCGCGAGGCGCTCAGGATCGCCAGCGAGCGGGACGCCCGCCGCGTCGGCTATGTGAGAAGCATCCTGGAGCGGTGGGTCGAGCGTGGGGTGAAGACCCTTGAAGACGTCAGGCGCTTCGAGCAGGACCGCAGGCTCAGGCTCGTCGGAGAGGGGGTGAGCGGTGGAGCGGATCGACAGGCTGCTGCCCGACGCCGGGAGGGCTATGAGTGGCTCTTCGGCGAGGAAGAATAGGGAGAAGAAGGCCCTCAGGCTCGACGACAACGTCTGCCCCCACTGCGGGAGGGAGCTCGAGGTGGAGTGGGTCGAGTTTCCCCCCGCCCTGAAACGCAAGTACGGCAAAGACGGGGAGTGGTACTACCATCCCTGCACTCCCGAGTGCGAGGCCAAGAACGAGCGGCGCGAGTGGGAGATGATGCGGCGTGAGGCGCGCATCGAGGCGCTGAAGGAGCGCAGCGGGCTCTCTAAGCGGATGCGGGGCTACACCTTCGCGAGCTTCAAGCCTTACGTCAGCCCCAGTGCGACGCGGGCGGCGGAGAAGGTGGAGAGCTACCTCAAGAACTGGGAGGAGAACCGCGAGGCCGGGCGGGGGCTGTACTTCTGCGGTGGGGTTGGGACCGGCAAGACCCATCTGGCGGTGGCGGTGATGAACGAGCTGATGGAACGGCGCAGGGTGCCCTCGCTCTTCGTCACGGTCCCGGAGCTGCTCGACAATTTGCGCGGCGCCTACAACGAGCCGGGGCGCAACCTCGACGAATGGATGGAATCGGTGAAGAACGCAGAACTTCTCGTGCTCGACGACCTGGGTTCCGAGCGTCCCACCGAGTGGGTACAGGAGCGGATCTTCGTGGTCGTCAACCACCGCTACCGGGAGGCCCTGCCGACGATCTTCACCTCCAACATCGGACCCAAGGATCTCGCCGCGCAGCTCGGAGAGAGGACGGCGAGCCGGATCATCGCGATGTGCGAGTGGATCTCGCTCGAAGGAGAAGACTACAGGGAGCTGGAGGCCCGCAGGAGGCTATGAGGGAAGAGTTCATGATCACGAGGGGCGGCAGGCAGTACGTGCTGTTTGCCGGGCTTCTGGACGAGGCCCACTCGCTGGGCCTCAAGAGCATCGACACCGAGCTTCTGCAGGTGCCGGACGAGAGCAACGGGCAGGTGGCGGTGGTCAAGGCCACGGTCGAGATGGAGGACGGGCGCACCTTCAGCGGGCTCGGCGACGCCTCGCCCGAGAACGTCTCGCGCAACATCGCCTCGCACCTGATCCGGATGGCCGAGACCCGCGCGAAGGCCCGCGCCCTGCGCGACGCGGTGAATGTGGGGGCCACAGCCCTCGAGGAGCTCACCGACGGGGACGATGCTCCCCCGGCTCCGGCTCAGCAGGAAGAGCGGCGCCCGCGCCCCTCCAGGGCGCACCTCAGAGACGCCACCGCGGCCCAGCGGTCCCGGGAGAACGGGGAACCCCCGGCGCGTGACTCCTCCCAGAAGGCGCGGCCGAGCCAGGTGAACCTGCTCAGGACGCTCGCCGAGGAACTGCGGGGGGAGAACGGGGTGGCGAGGCTGGAGAGCAGGATCGGCAAGCCCCTGACAGAGCTCACCCGCGCCGAGGCGGACGAATGGATCGACCGGCTCACCCCTCCGGAGGACAGGGGGTAAAGCCTTCACCTCCTCGCTCCGATAACCATCCTGCAGGACGGATGGTATGCGGGGGACGCGTGGAGAAGAGTATGCCGGGGGGAGGCGTGAGCGGATCACGTCTCTGGCACTCGGCATGCTCCTCGCGCTGGCCCTCTGCTCCGGCTGCGCCGCACCGCGGGCGGCGCTCGGGGAGCATCCGCCTCCCGCGGGGGCGCTCGTGGTGAGCTTCATAGACGTCGGGCAGGGGGATGCCATCCTGGTGCAGTCCGGCGGCAGGAACTACCTCGTCGACGGCGGGAGGCCCGAGGCGGGTCCGGAGGTGGTCGATTTCCTGCGGAGAAGCGGCGTGAAGAGGCTCGACGGTCTCGTCGCCACCCATCCTGACGCCGACCACGTCGGCGGGCTTCCGCAGGTTCTCGACGCCTTCGACGTCTCCACCGTCTACCTCTCCGGGGATACCAGCGCGACGACAACCTTCACCGCCTTCCTGCGCGGGGTGAAGGAAGAAGGAGCGAGGGTCGTCGAGAGCCGGGCCGGGATGCACTTCGACTGGGGCGGCACCCCGGTCACCGTCGTGGGCCCGCCACCCGACTCCGAGGGCGGTCTCTTCCCCGAGGACAACGACAACTCCGTCGCGCTGCTCATCAGTCGGGGTGCCGCACGCATCCTGCTTGCCGGGGACGCCGGGGCCGAGGAGGAACGCTACATGAGCCTCGGGCCCTACGCCGGGCCGCTCACGATCCTCAAGGTCGACCACCACGGCTCAAGCTACAGCACGACCCCGCTCTTCCTCAGCCGCTTCCGACCCAGGGTGGCGGTAATCTCCGTCGGGGCGGACAACCCCTACGGGCATCCCACCTACCAGACCCTAAGACGCCTCAAGGTCGCGGGAGCGAAGATCTTCCGCACCGACGAGGACGGGGACGTAGTCGCCACGATAAAAGACGACGAGCTGGAGGTGGCCGTGAGTAGACCTTGAGAAGCGGGAGCCGTCCTTTAGACTGGAGACAGAGGTAGCGAAACGAGAAAGGATGCGAAGTTGGTCAGCTTCAACAGGGTGATACTCGCCGGAAACCTCACCCGCGACCCGGAGCTCAGGTTCACCCAGTCCGGGGTGCCCGTCTGTGGTTTCGGCCTCGCCGTGAACCGCGTCTACTCCAAGAACGAGGAGGTCGACTTCTTCGACGTCTCCGCCTGGCGCGACCTCGGCGAGCGGGTGGCGAACTACGTGAAGAAGGGCGACCCGGTCCTGGTCGAGGGGCGGCTGCAGTACCGCACCTGGGAGGCCCAGGACGGGACCAAGAGGAGCAAGGTCGACGTGGTCGCCGACAACGTCCAGTTCCTCGGCCGCGGCGGAGGCGACTCGGGCGGCGAGCGGGGAGGCCGCACGGCGGACGACGTGCCCGAGATGAGCGAGGAAGACCTCGACGACATCCCGTTCTGAGTCCTCTGGAACCTGGCGGAGGCATCTGAGGGGAGACGTTCGCGTCTCCCCTCTCCTGTCGGGTGTGAGATGCTTTCCAGAAGCTCTTTTGCCGGGCTCCCTGCAGGGGTATAAAGTCTCATGAGGGTCCGGAATGGATCCAGGAGCGGATTCGAGCGTTTTCGGAGGTTTTTCGAGGGTATGAACGAGCGGCTTGACAGGATGCGGAAGATCGGGCAGGCCCCCTGGGTGGATGAGATCTCGCGCGAGGACACCCAAAGAGGAGGGCTTAAAAAGCTCGTCGAACAGGGAATAGTAGGGGTGACCTCCAACCCCACCATCTTCCAGCAGGCGATCTCGAACTCCGAGCTCTACGACGAGCAGCTCGCCGAGCTCGCCAGAGAGCTCGACGACCCGAAGGAGATCTTCTTCCGGGTCGCCCAGCGGGACATCCAGGACGCCTGCGACATCCTCGCCCCGGTCTACGAGGAGACGGACCACCTCGACGGCTTCGTCTCTCTGGAGGTCTCCCCCGACCTCGCCTACGACACCGAAGGGACCATCGAAGAGGCCCAGAGGCTGCACGACATGGTCGACCGGCCCAACCTGTTCATCAAGATCCCCGCGACCAGGGAGGGCCTTCCGGCGATAGAGGAGATGATCTCGCGCGGCGTCCCGATAAACGTCACCCTGATCTTCTCGATCGAGCGCTACCGGGAGGTGACCCGCGCCTACATCGACGGCCTGAAGAGGTTCGTCGAGGGTGGTGGCGACCCCTCGACGGTCGCTTCCGTCGCGAGCTTCTTCGTCTCCCGGGTGGACACCGAGACCGACAGGAGGCTCGATGAGGTCGGGCGTCCGGACCTCAAGGGCCGGCTCGCGGTGGACAACGCCAGGCTCGTCTACCAGGAGTTCAAGGAGATCTTCGGGTCGGACGAGTGGAGGGAGCTCGAGGCGCGAGGAGCGAGGAAGCAGCGGCCGCTTTGGGCCTCGACCTCGACCAAGAACCCCGAGTACTCCGACGTCAAGTACGTCGAGGAGCTCGTCGGCCCCGACACCGTGAACACCATGCCGAAGAAGACCATCGAGGCCGTCATGGACCACGCCGAGATCCGGCCGACCATCGAGGAAGGCGTCGAGGAGGCGCGCGCCCTCTTCACCGAGCTCGAGAAGGCCGGGGTGGACTACGACGACGTGACGGCCACGCTCGAGAGAGAGGGCGTCCAGAAGTTCTCGGACTCCTTCGAGGAGCTCATCGAGGTCATAGAGCAGAAGAGCGGGGAGCTCTCGCGCCGGTAGCGCGGGGTTCGGTCCGGGACACCAAAAAGAGAGGAGAGCACAGGGGACATGGAGCTGGGGATCTACGGGCTCGGGAGGATGGGCGCCAACATGGTGCGGCGCCTCGTCGACAAGGGAGATCACCGGGTGGTGGCCGGGAACCGTTCGCCCGGCAAGGTCGACGAGGCCGTCGAGCACGGGGCCGAAGGGGCGTACTCGGTCGAGGAGTTCGTGCAGAAGCTTTCGCCGCCTCGGGTTCTGTGGTCGATGCTCCCGGCCGGGGATGTGACCGAAGAGATGCTCCACCGCTTCGCCGAGCTCGCCGACGAGGGCGATATCATCGTCGATGGGGCCAACTCCTACTTCCGAGATTCGGTGAGGCGGGCGAAGGAGATCGAGGCGAAGGGCCTGCGTTTCCTCGACGCCGGCATCTCCGGCGGCATCTGGGGGTACGAGGTCGGCTACTGCACGATGGTCGGCGGCGACCGGAGCGCCTTCGAGCACGTCGAGCCCGCGCTCAAGACGCTCGCCCCGCCCGACGGCTACGCCTACCTCGGGGAGGCCGGCGCCGGGCACTTCGCCAAGATGGTCCACAACGGGGTCGAGTACGGCATGATGCAGGCCTACGCCGAGGGGTTCGAGATCCTCAAGAGCAGCCGCTACGACTACGACCTGAGGGCCATCTCGCACCTGTGGAACCAGGGGAGCGTCGTGCGCAGCTGGCTCCTGGAGCTGGCGGAGGACGCCTTCTCCAAGGACGCGGATCTCGAGAAGATAGCCGGTTACGTCGAGGACTCCGGTGAGGGGCGCTGGACGGTCTTCGAGGCGATACACGAGGACGTGCCCGCCCCGATCATCACCGGCGCGCTCTTCGCCCGGTTCGCCTCGCGGCAGGACGACTCCTTCGCCGCGAAGGTGCTCGCGGCCCTGCGCAACGAGTTCGGCGGGCACGCGGTGAAGGAGGCCGGGACCCGCGGCGGGGAAGGGTAGGAGCAGGAGGATGGCCCTGACGACCCGCGAGAGCCGGCCTCAGGAAGTCCTGAGGGACGAGACGCGCCTGCCGCAGACCCCTGAGCCCGGCGTGATCGTCATCTTCGGCGCCTCGGGGGACCTCACATCGCGCAAGCTCGTCCCCGCCCTCTACGACCTCGCCGCGGCCAGGCGGCTCCCGATGGAGTTCGCGGTGGTCGGCATCTCCCGCACGACGATGAGCCACGAGGAGTTCCGCGCGCGGCTGCGCAGGGCGCTCGAAGAGCAGCGGCCCGGCCGGGTGAGCGAGGAGGTGTGGGAGTCCTTCTCCGAGGGGATCTTCTACCTGCCCGGAGACTCGAAGAAGCCCGAGACCTACCGGGAGCTAAAGGACTTCCTTGAAAAGCTCGACCGCGAGCGGGGGACGGGAGGCAACCGGGCGTACTACATGGCATCCTCCCCTTCGCTCTTCCCCGCGATAGTCGAGCACCTCGGGGAGGCCGGGATGAGCCGGGAGGAGGACGGCGGCTACGCCCGCCTCGTCGTCGAGAAGCCCTTCGGGAGGGACCTCGAGAGCGCCCGGGCGCTCAACGCGGACATCCAGCGCTACTTCAGGGAAGATCAGATCTACCGCATAGACCACTACCTGGGCAAGGAGACGGTCCAGAACATCCTGGCTTTGCGCTTCGCCAACGGCATCTTCGAGCCGGTCTGGAACCAGCACTACGTCGATCATGTCCAGATCACCGTCGCCGAGGACATCGGCATCGAAGGCAGGGGGGCCTTCTACGAGGAGGCGGGTGCTCTCCGGGACATCGTGCAGAACCACCTGATGCAGGTTCTTTGCCTGACGGCGATGGAGCCGCCGGTGGCCTTCGATGCCACCCCGGTGCGCGAGGAGAAGGTGAAGGTCTTGAAGGCCGTGAGGCCGATCCGCCGCGAGGAGGTCGGGGAGGTCGCCGTCCGGGGGCAGTACGATCGCGGCTGGATCTTCGGTGAGGAGGTGCCGGGCTACCGCGAGGAGGAGGGGGTCGCACCGGATTCGGAGACCGAGACCTACGTCGCGCTCAAGCTCTTCATAGACAACTGGCGGTGGGCCGGGGTGCCGTTCTACGTGCGGGCCGGGAAACGACTGCCGAAGAAGGTGACGGAGATAGCGATCCAGTTCCACAGGACCCCGCACACCCCGTTCTCCGGCAGCGACACCCGCCAGCTCGAGCCCAACCTCCTGGTCATCCGCATCCAGCCCGAGGAGGGCGTCTCGCTCAAGATCGGGGCGAAGGTCCCCGGGACGGGCTTCGAGGTACGCTCGGTGAACATGGACCTGCTCTACGGGACCGCGTTCATGACCGAGGTGCCCGACGCATACCAGCGACTGCTCCTGGATTTGATGCTCGGCGACCCGACGCTCTTCATCCGGGCCGACGAGGCCGAGGGAGCCTGGAGCATCCTGCAACCGGTTCTGGAGGCCTGGTCGGAGGGCGAAGTCTCCCGTTATCCGGCCGGGAGCTGGGGGCCCAAAGAGGCCGAAGAGCTCCTGGCCCGCGACGGGCGGCGCTGGAGGCGGCCGTGACCGAGACGCGCGCCTCGGACGCCTCCGGCCGGATGAGCGTCGGCGCCATAGAGCACGAGCTCGCCCGGCTCAGGATGAACGACGACGGGACCATCGGCCTGAGGGCGAGCGTGCTGAACCTCGTCGTGGTGACCTCGGAGGAGGCGGCCCCCGCGGTGACGGAGCTCGTCTCCGGGCTCTCGGGGCGTTTCCCGTGCCGGGCGATAGTCTTCATCTCCGAGCCGGAGGCGCCCCACGACGACTTCGACGTGGGGCTGGCTGCCTTCTGCAGCACGCGCGGGGGCGGGCAGGTGTGCGCCGAGCAGATCACGATCCACGCCTGTGGGGCCCCGGCGCGGCACCTGGAGAGCCTCGCCGAGCCGCTCCTCATCCCGGACCTTCCGGTCTTCCTCTTCTATCCGGATGAATTCGACCCGGACGCCGGGGAGTTCGAGAGCATGGTCTCGCTCGCGGACCGGCTCATCGTCGACTCCGGGCGGGCGTCCGACCCGGAGGGTTTCCTGCGCCGGCTTTCGCTGTTAGCGGAGGATCCCGGCGTTCCCGACCTCGGGGATCTCGAATGGGTGGCGCTCTCGCCCTGGCGGGCTCTTCTCGCGGACATGTTCTCTCCTCCAGAGAGGGCCGGAATGCTGGAGGGGATAGAGCGTGTCCGGATAATCCACGACGGCGGGGGCGAGGGCAGGGCGCGTGCGCTGCTCTTCGCCGGTTGGCTCGCCGCCTCGCTCGGATGGAAGCCCGAGGAGGGAGGTTCGTTCTCCGGGCCCGGGGGCGGGATCGAAGTCCTCTTCGAGGAGGGGGATGGAGCACCGCTGCGCCGGGTCGAGGTCTCCGTCCGGGATCTCGTCTTCCGGGTCAGCCGGTGCCGGGATGCGGCGGAGTTCCGGGCCGAGGTCGAACGTGGGGGAGAGATACTGGCCGGGCGGACGGTGCATCTGGGCTACTCCAGCGTGGAGGAGATCCTCGGCGAGGAGCTCCAGCACCGGGGCGACGACCGCAACCTGCTGGACGCCCTCAAGGTCGTGGGAAGGATGGTGGAGCGGTGAAGGTCTCGGTCTTCGAGGACCCGCACCGGCTCGCCGGGGCTGCGGCCGAGGAGTTCGCCCGCCGGGCGCGGGAGGCCGTGGAGCGGACGGGCTCTTTCACGGTGGCTCTCGCCGGTGGCTCGACCCCGCGGGAGACCTACCGCCGGCTCGCGGAGGAGTACGCCACGATGGTCGAGTGGAGCCGGGTGCACTTCTTCTTCGGCGACGAGCGCGGCGTTCCCCCGGGCAGCGAAGATTCCAACTACCGCATGGCGAGCGAGGCGCTGCTCTCGCGGGTTCCGGCCGGGGGCGTGCACCGCATCCGCGGGGAGAGGCCGCCCGAGGAGGCCGCCGCCCTGTACGAGGCCGAGCTGCACCGCTTCTTCGGGGTGAGAAGGAGGCCGCCCGAGATGGATCTCATCCTGCTCGGCCTCGGGGACGATGGACACACGGCGAGCCTCTTCCCGAAGACGCCCGCGCTGCGGGAGCGCCGCAGGTGGGTGGTGGCCAACCCGGTGGAGAAGCTCTCTACCACCAGGATCACGCTGACCCTCCCCGTCATAAACGCCGCCCGGGCTGTGATGTTCCTCGTCGCCGGGGAGGGCAAGGCGAAGGCGCTGAAGATGGTGCTCGAGGAGAACGCCGATCCGGCGGAGTATCCGGCCAGGCTGGTGAGGCCCTCAGGAGATCTCACCTGGATGGTCGATCGGGCGGCAGCCTCTCTCCTGGAGAGGGTGGGTCGTGGGTGAGACGTGCGGGCTGCTCGATATGGGGAGGGTGAAGCGGGCCTCACATCCCCCTCCGGGATGGTTGTTGAGAGAGATCTCGCCCCCCTGCCTCTCTATTAGCATCCGAGAGATATAGAGCCCAAGCCCGGAGGATTTCCCTCCTCTCGGGCTTTCAGCGCTGTAGAACCTTTCGAAGACGTGTGGCAGGTGACGGGGGTCGACGCCGGGTCCCGTATCCCTGACCGAGACCTCCAACTCGTGCTCGTGATGTGCGACCTCGACCTTTATGTCCCCTCCGGGGGGTGTGAAGCGCAGGGCGTTTTCAAAGAGGTTGTCTAGCACCTCCTCTAACCGGTATAGATCCAGGCAGATTTCCCCTCCGGGGGGCGTCCCGTAGATCTCGAGAGAGAGCGCTATTCCCTGCTCCGAGGCCCGCAGACGGTACTCTCTTTCCTTGCGCTCCATCTCCCGTGTAAGGGAGATGGGGCGCGGTTCGAGCTTGAGAGAGCCCTGCTCCAGCTCGGTGAGCAGGAGGATGTCGTTCAGGAGGTAGGATATCTTCCGGCTTGCCCCCTCCAGTACCGGCAGGTAGCGCTCCAGCCTCTGCGCGCGCCGACTTCCACTCACCCGGGAGAGCCCCTCTACGTGGCCCAGGATCACGGTGGCCGGGGTGCGCAGATCGTGTGAGAGGACGGCCAGCGTATCCTCTATCTGCTGTCTCTGACGCCACTCCCGCTCCAGAGAATCCCGAAGCTCACTGCGCAGCCTGTCTACGGCCCGGCAGAGGTCTCCCAACTCGTCGTCTCCATCGTAGCTGATCTCGAAGTCCAGATCCCTGTTGCGGATCTTCTCGGTGGCGTCCATCAGTTCCGTGATGGGGGTGCCCAGTTTTCTAGTAGCCCGGCGAGCGAAGAATACCGTCGATGCCGCGAGCAGTGCTGCCGGAAGTAACGCTGCGAGCAGCATAAGCAGGAGCAGGCCGACCTCCTTCGCTGGTCTCAGGGCCGGGTTTAGGATCGAAGAGTACCTCACCAGGATATAACCCCCGACGCGTCCGCCGTAGACCAGCGGCACGATATCCTGGATGTGCCGCTGATCTGGTGTGGCGCGTGAGGTGTTCAGAAGAGAGGCGAGCTGCTTCACTTTGGGGAGAGGTTGAAAGGTGGATTTGTCTCCTCCTACCGGCTTCCCGTAGGAATCGAGGATCACGTAGTCCATACCGTCGGCCCGGTGGGCGAGCTCCCTGAGCGAGACGGGGTCTCCAGAGAGTAATTTCGCCGCGTGCCTGGCGGCATAGTGCTCCAGACCCCGGGCCGGCTTATCGATCTTCGGGGTGCCCTGCACCTCGTGATAGATCAGGAACAGAATCGCGCTCACAGCGATGATCGAGGAGAGGGCGGTGGTGAACACCACCCCGGTGAGCCCCTTTATAAACAGGCGTTGGATGCCGGATCCGTTCCTCACTGGGGGCCCGGGTTCCATCTGTAGCCCACCCCCCAGACCGTCTCTATGTAGCTGGTTTCTGGGGCTGCCTCCGCGAGCTTCTTGCGGACGCGCTTCACGTGCTCGGTGACAGTCTCCAGACTTCCCATGGAGTCCATCTCCCAGACTCTATCGTAGATCTGTTCGCGCGAGAACACCTGTCTGGGGTGGAGCGCCAGAAACCGCACGAGGTCGAACTCCCTGCGTGTTAGCGGCACCCGCTTCCCCAGGTAGCGGACTTCGCGCCTGATCATGTCTATGGAAAGGCCGCCGAAGGCTACGGCAGGCGCCCCCTCCCTGCGCGAGAGGAGCCTCCTCTCCCTCCTCAGGTGGGCCTCCACGCGGGCGATGAGCTCCCGGGTCCCGAAAGGTTTGACTACATAGTCATCGGCGCCCATCCCGAATCCAAGCACCTTGTCGGTCTCGCTCTGGCGGGCCGTGAGCAGGATTATGGGGATCTCCATCTCCTCCCGCAAGGCCCGACAGACTGTATACCCGTCGACCTTCGGCATCATTATGTCCAGCAGGACCAAATCTGGGCTGCTCCGACGGGCTTCTTCGATCGCCTCCTCGCCGTCGAAGGCGGGGATTACCCGGTAGCCTTCGTCCTCCAGCACGTCGCGCACGAACCCGACCACGTCCCGCTCGTCGTCCACCACCAGGATGGTGCCTTTCCGTGCGTTCATGACCACCAGTGTAGCCTACCTGCGCGTCTTCACTTTGCTTCTGAATGGGAGAACCAGAGCAGGCTCGCCGCGGCTAACGCTGCTGCGAGCGTGAGGGAGGATGCGCAGGTGTGGGTCAGGATGCCGCCCGCGGGAAACCCGGCCTGCTGCGGGGTCTCAGGGCCGAAGTAGGAGATCGCCAGCGAAACGGCCCGGGCAGGCCAGGCCCAGGGAACGTATCTCCACGGGCCGCCCGGTCCCCCTCCGAGGGGCGTCCCTCCGATGAGTGAGGCAATCAGAACACCCGCGATGCCCAACGCCGCGGCTGCGCCCGCTCCCCAGGCCTCCGCCACCCAGACCTCGAGAAAGAGGAGGGGGAGTGCGCACAACCATGAGATGAAACCGGACGCCAGCAACGTTTCCCACGGGACCTTCCCATCCGCTTTCAACACCAGGCCGCAGGCTCCAGTTAGCATGCCGATCAGCAGCGAACTTGTAAGGGTGCAGGATGAGAGCAGTACGAGTCGTCCTCCCAGGAGTTCGGCGGGATGGACTGGACGGGTCCGCAAAGAGATCCAACGTCCCGCGCCCTCCTCTAAGGAGGATGTGATCCCGGCCAGCAGCGCCGCGCCGGCGGGGATGAAGACCATGGTCCACACTTCGAATACCGTTCGCAACAGGCCGTCCCACGAGGCATCCCCTTCGGAGACGTACCAGGAGCAGAGCAGGGCCAGCCCGGCGGGGGACCCCACGACCAGCGGCAGTACCGGGGTGCGGCGGTACTTCAGCGCTTCGGATGAGAGCGACCCGGGCACTACTTCACCTCCCGGCGGGAGAACCAGGCGCACCCGAACCCTGCCAGCATGAGGCCCACAGTGATGGAGACCGCGATGACGGGAATGATCAGCCCGGGATCTGAGAGCGCGCTGCCCGGCTTCAGCGGAAGGCCATTCGCGTGTGTCTCCGCAACCGGGATGTCAGCGCGGATGGGCCAGGCCCATGGAATATAGATCCATCGGGAGCCTTCCGCCATCAGCACCCCGGCTATCATGCCCAAAACGCCCAACACCACCGAAGACCACATCCCCGCCATCTCCGAGACCAGCAACCCGATCGACATCAGGGGAAGCGAGCACGCGCAGGGCAGGAGCGGCACCATCACCGCCCGGGATACCGGCACCGGATCCGGCGCGAGCAGGAGGCCGACGGTGAGGGTGGAGGCGGCCATGACCACAGCCGCGAGGAGATTCCAGAGTTCCACCACGGCCAGCTTCGAGGCGTACATCATCCACGGCTGTACCGGCCTGGATCGCAGGGCGATCCAGGAACCGGCGCCCCTCTCCATCCTGCTCGCCAGCGCTGGCAGGAGCGCCGATTCCAGAGGTACCCACACCGTGGTCCACCAGGTGAATACCACGGCCAGGAGCAGCGGCCAGCTCAGAGGTCTCGTCCCGAGCGAAATCTGCGCCAGGGCGTAGAGCACGCCCACCAGCGCGGGGCCCACTACCAGGATCCGTCGTACGAGCGTCCGGCGGTATTTCAGAACCTCAGAGCGCGCGGCTTTCAGCAGCGGGTTCATGCCTCCTCCCCCACGAGCCTCATGAACGCTGACTCGATGTCCTCCCCCGGGCCGGCCAGTCCTTCCGGCGTTCCCTGGTAGAGCAGGCGGCCGTCGGAGATCACCCCGATCACATCGGCCGTCCTGGCTACCTCGGAGAGGATGTGGCTCGAGAGCATGACGGTGACGTTCTGCGCGCTGAATTCCCGGATGGTCTCCCGCAGCCACCTTATGCCGTGGGGGTCGAGGCCGTTGGCCGGCTCATCAAGGATCAGGAGCTCCGGGCTGCCCAGCAGGGCACCGGCTATCCCCAGCCGTTGCTTCATCCCCATCGAATACTCCCGGACCTTCCGATCCGCAGCCTCCGACAGGCCCACCAGCTCCAGCACCTCCCTTATCCTGCGCTCGTGCAGCCCGAGCAGCCTGGTATGGACCTCCAGGTTCTCGCGCCCGGTGAGATGGCCGTACGGGGTCGGGCCCTCGATCATGGCGCCGATCCTGCCCAGTTGTTCGCGCCGCCACCGTGCCCCGAAGAGCAGGATCTCACCCTGAGTGGGGCGGAGCAGCCCGACGAGCAGCTTGAGGAGCGTCGTCTTCCCCGCGCCGTTGGGTCCGAGCAGGCCGTAGACCGTGCCTTCCTCCACGCGCAGCCCAATATCTTCTAGCGCCGCGTGTTTTCCGAAGTGTTTGCTCAGATGCATGGTCTGGACAGCATATCCACCCATCTGTTGGAGTCCTCCCGGCTTGCCTGCGTTTCACAGAGGGAGCGTATACGGCGTTCCTAAACCGGGCATAAACCGGAGGGCTCCAAAACAAAACATTTTCCAAACTCTTTCCCGTGGCGTGCCGGATGGGGGGGCGATGTCGGCGAGGAGACTTAACGCGGCCGGCTGCTGAAGGGGATCGTCCCGTGCGGCTTGTCCGAGATCCAATCGACGAAACGCCGCACCTGCGGGTGGGCGGCGAGCGCCTCGACGGTGTTGTAATCGCTCTCGAGCTCTTTCTCCGAGAAGACGGTGTGCACGTGACGGTGGCAGGGACCGCACAGCGGGACGGTGCGCTCCAGTTCCTCCCTGCGGTACGCCCTGCCGCCGCGCTTCCTCTTGCGCAACCTCCTGTGCCGGGAGCGGGGGATCAGGTGATGTCGCGTTATCCTCTCTACCTCCCGCCCGCAGAGGGCGCAGCGTCCTCCGCGCGTATCAGGAGACGGCGTCCGGGTCATCCTGGGTGGATGGAGGAGGTTGCAGGGTACCTTTCCTCACCAGCTCCACGGCGACCTCCTGGGGGTAGAGGCGACCGCTCTTTGGGTTTCTCCAGACGATGGGGCCCTCGCCGTCTTCGACCGGCTCCCAGCCTGCCTCCTCGAGCTGCCGGCGCTGTATGACGCTCTCGGTCTCCAAGTGGTTTGCCTCGCCTCCTTCCGGGCTATTCGTGCTTCCGGGTAAGGGAGTATCGCACCCTCTTCGCGGACCATCGGTGAGCGAGACGACAGGTTCCGGCACGATCACCGCAGCCCGAGTATCTTGCGGTACCGCTCGACCATGAGATCCCGACCTTTCAGAAGCCTGGTGGTGCGCCTCCCCACGACGAGACCACCCGCGACCGGGAATTGCGTCACGCCGTCGTCGGGTCCGACGGGTACGATCACGGGGGGATTCTGGTTCGGGGTGTAGGCCTTGAGCGCCTTCTTGCGTCCGCCCTCGGTGGCCCGGATGTTTCTGGCGGCCACCTCGGCGTGTTTCTGCGCCAGATAGGCTGTTTTCGGTTCCTCGAGGTTCGTTATGTCTCCGATCGCGAATGCGTTGTCGTACCCCGTCACCCTGAGGTAGCGGTCCACCCGTACGCGACCGGCCTCGTCGAGCGGGAACCTCCCGCGCAGAAACGATGTGTTGGGCCTCACGCCGAAGCAGATGAACCCCATCACCCCGGAGAGCGGGTGCGGGCGGAGGAGAGAGGCCTCTATTGTGGTGCCCTTGTCTGTTACGAAGGTCGTCTCGGGGTCGTTCTCATCCTCGGGCATGACGGCCTCCTCGAGGATGACCCGGACCCCTTTGGCCTCGAGTTTCTCGAGCAGCTTCCCGCCGAGCGAAGGGTTGAACCAGCCTCCCATGAGCGCCCCGTGGCTGTGTACGAGCGCGACGCCCTTCTTCGGGTAGCAGCTCTTTATCTCCCCAGCGAGCTCTATGCCGACGGGCCCGCCGCCGAAGAGCAGGGCTCCGTCGGCCTCCTCGAGCTGACTGCCGGCCCACCTTATCGCCGCGATGGAGGGTGCTTTCTCGTCGAAGGGCGTCTTGGCGGGGAAGGGGTAGCTCGATCCGCTGGCCAGAACGAGGTAGTCGTAGGCGATCCTGCGCCCGTCTCCCAGCACGACCGTGCCTGGCTCGACGTCCTGTGCCTCCCCGCGCACCACGCTGCCGCGTGAGAGCAGGTTGTCGTAGGGCATGAAGAGCTCTTCGAGGAACCCGTGGTCGACCAACCCCCGCAGGGCGCCGATGTTGTGGAAGAAGGTGTCCTTCTTCTCCACGAGGACGACCTCGAAGTCTCTGTCGAGCAGCTTGGCGGCGGTTACGCCGCCGTAACCGCCGCCGACTATCACGACCCTCGAAGGGCTCACCGGGAACGCTCCTCCCCCTGGCTATTGTCAGCTACGTTCCGTCTGATCTCCTCCGTCCTCACCACCTGCCTCGATCCGGGCCTGCGCCGCGTCGCGCAGCGCGAAGGAGCCGTGCAGGATCAGGGTGAGCCCGGAGAAGAAGACCAGTCCGGCTCCGATCCACATGCTGTTGGTCGTAGCCTCGGTCCAGTGGGCGCCGATCTTCTGGTAGCCGATCGCGAACGGGGCGAAGAACAGCCACAGGCCTACGAAGAAGGTGAGCAGCGTGGTGGCCCGGGCTATCAGCAGACTCCTCGTGCTGCGGTCCCTCATGCGTTATCAGAGCTCCTTCCGTATTGCTCCTGCTGGTGGTAGGGAGTGTCGTTGTTGGGCCTGTTTTCGCGCTCCTCCTGCTGGTGCTGGCGCTGCATGTCCTTGAGCATCTCGTTCAGGAGGGGTACTATCGCCTGCTCGATGGAGGCGTTGCCGGCGTAGGCGGCCTGTTCCTGCGGCTGAGGCTCCGGGGCGGCCTCCTCCTTGCGCTCGCGCCGCTCGAGGATGCCGCGCGCGATCATCTCCTCCCTCAGGCTGAGGCCGTAAGCTGCGAATCCGATCAGTGAGACCAGCGCCAGGCCTGTCCCGACCCAGAAATCGTTCACCGTGGCGTCGGCCCAGGAGGCCCCGGAGGGCTGATACCCCTGGGCGAAGGGGGCAAGGATCAGCCAGAGTCCGCCCAAAAATCCCAGAACGGCACCAACCATTCCCACGATTTGTTTTGTCATGTTACATACCTCCTGTTAGCACTCTCGGGAAGGACCTTGATCCGGGACGCGTGCCCTCGCCTACACGCCCGTCTTCCCCTCGGCCTCTTTCCTTGAGGCCAGGGCGCTGACGAGCAGGGTCCTTGCGAGGGGTTTGAGTACCTCCTCATTCGCCTTCGCCGCCCTTTCGTGTTCGCTCAGGGACCCGTTCGAACGTACCAGGCGCGCCGCGGCGCGGGAGAGAGCGGGGGAGTCTCCGTCGGCGCTCTCCAGGCGCTTGCTGATGAGGTAGAGCGCCATCCCGTAGAGCAGAAGCCTGCCACGCTCGTCGTCGGGCTGCGCGAGCCCGGGGTGCTGGCCGCCGTCGCGATCCATGTCGGCGAAGGCGACCGTGCGCAGCGGCAGCTCCTTCACGAACAGTGCGGCCAGGAGCGCCACCCCAATTATCGGCAGGCCGGTAACGAAGACCGGATGCAGCGAGGCCGCCATCCCCTGCTGAATGCCGTGGACGATCGGGGCGGGCAGCCTCGAGAGCGCATTACCCCCGAGCACGTCACCAAGCGCCGAGCTGCCGTTCGTGAGCTTGGAGGCACCGGGCCCATGCAGTGCCTGCGGCGGCAGGTGCTTGGGGATCTCGGTCTTCATCCGGCTGGTCATGATCGTGCCCATGATCGCGATGCCGATCGTGGCGCCGACCGAACGGGTGAACTGGGAGGCTGCGGTGGCCACCCCGAGATCCTCGCGGGTCACGGCGTTCTGGACGATGAGGGTGAAGGTCTGCATCACAGCGCCGAGCCCGAGACCGACGACCACCATCGCCAGGCGCATGTCGTTCTGGGTCGAGTTATAGCCCAGACGAGAGAGCAGAAGATACCCGAGCCCCATCACGATTATCCCGGCGATGACGAAGATCTTGTAGCGTCCGGTCCGGGTGATGAGCCGCCCGACGACGACGCTCACCGGTATCGCGGCGATCATGAGCGGGATCGTAATCGTGCCGGAGTTGGTCGCATCCACCCCGAGGACGCCCTGGGCGAAGACGGGGATGTAGTAGATCGCCCCGAACATTCCCATCGCGATCGCGATGTTGGAGATGTTCGAGAGGGTGAAGACGGAGTTCTTCCAGAGCCTGAGCGGAAGCACCGGCTCCTTCGCCCGCGTCTCGTTGAAGATGAAGATCGCCAGCAGGACCGCACCGACGGCGTAGGTGCCGATGATGTGCGCCGAGCCCCAAGGATACTGGGTTCCACCCTGAGTGGTGGCGAGCAACACGGCGGTGAGCCCGGCGGCGAGCGTCACGAAGCCCACGTAGTCCACGTCGTGCTTCTTGGCGGTGTGCGGGAAGTGGAAGAAACGCACGATGAAGGCGAGCGCGACGATGCCGATGGGCAGGTTGATGTAGAACAGCCACCGCCAGGAGAAGTGGTCGGTGATCCAACCGCCCGCCAGCGGGCCGAGGATCGAGGCGGCTCCGAAGACCGCTCCGAGGTAGCCGGTGTACTTCCCGCGCTCCCGGGGGCTTATGATGTCCCCGATTATCGTCTGCGAGAGCGGCAGAAGCATCCCCATCCCGAGACCCTGCACGGCCCGCGATCCGACAAGCCACCAGAAGTCCTGCGAGGCGCCCGCCGCACTCGAGCCGATCATGAATGTCACGAGCCCGGCGATGTAGAAGCCGCGCCGGCCGTACATGTCCGAGAGCTTGCCGACTATCGGGACGGTGACCGCCGAGGCGAGCAGCGCCGAGGTCGCAACCCAGCTGTAGTGGGCTGTCCCGCCGAGATCAGAGACTATGATCGGCAGCGCCGGAGAGACTATCGTCTGCGCCGCAGCCGCGGCGAGCATGCCGAGCGCCACCCCGATGAAGATTATGTTCTTGTGGCTCACCCCGTTCTTGCCGCCACCCCGGGATTTCGCCACCCTGCTCGTCATCGCCGCCAACTTGTCCTACCTCCGTCCTTCATCGCACCAACCCCTTTACTTCTTCCACTCTTTCTCAGTCTTTGAAACCTTCGGCGAGCGCGTAGAGCGAATCCCTCAGATGCTCGAGAGCGCCCTCGTCGAGAACTTCGCTGACACGGCGCTCGAACCGCTCGCGCTGCCCGGGGAGCGACGCGAGGAGCGACCTCCCCTTCCCGGTAAGGTAGACCCTCACAACCCGGTTGTCCTCCGGGTCGCGCTGGCGCCTGACGAGCCCCTCTTCCTCCATCGACTTCGCCAGCCGGCTTATGCGGGAAGGGTCCAGGTGGAAGGGCTTGCACAGCTCCCCCTGGCTCATCCCGTCCTCGCGGTTCAGGATGGCCAGGAGGAACCACCTCGAGGCTGCCACACCCGTCTCCCGCTCGATCGAAGCCATGATCCGCTTGGACGCCAGCGCGAGCGGCGCTAGGATCGGGTTTACCTCCTCTACAGCCTCGATGATCCGCTCTTTCTGCGTGCCGCTCTCGGTCTCCATTTGTTGCCTCGTCAAACTTTGCCGATGGCACGTATTCTGCCACGGATGTGTGCGCCGTCAACTAACGGGCGTGAGCGGATTCACGCGGCGGCTTTTGCAGGGTGAGCCAGAAGGCGGGGCGGCCTCTGCTCATCCACAGCCGCTCGAAGCGCGAGACGGGGCGTTCTTCGTCGGGGGAGGGTTTTTTCACCCCGTTGGAGATGAGCCATCTGCCGTCCCTCCTGGCGAGCGCGAGCATTTCCTCGAAGTACTCCCGGTGGTCCGTCACTACGAGGAGGCAGCCTGAGGACTGGAGGGAACGGAAGGATTCGTCGAGGAGGCGGCGGTCGAAGAGGCGTTTCTTGCGCTCGCGCGGTTTCATGCCCGGGTCCGGGAAGCGGAGGTGGATGGCGCGCAGTGAGGAATCCGGCAGGAGGGGATAGACGAGGCGGAAGTCTGCGCTCACGAAGAGGATGTTGGGCAGGTCTTGCGAGGCGGCGGTTCTCACCGCTTTGTAGAGGGATTTTTTGTGGATATCGAAGCCGACGAAGTTGGCGTCCGGGTTTTGGGAGGCGAGGTGGCACAGGAACTCTCCCGTGCCGCAGCCCACCTCTATCTCCAGCGGTCGGCGGTTGCCGAAGAGGGTAGGCGAGGAGATCTCCGGGAAGGAGTGGGGCTGCTCGTAGAGCCTCTTGCCGGGCATCCAGAGCAGGTATCGCCGGGCGGTCTGCTCGTCCGGTGGGGGTACGCGCATCCTGCCGAGCTTCTTGCGCGGCATGTTCTCCTCTAGGGTATCGGAGGTGATTGAGGAGCGGGCCGGGGGACCTTCGGGGCGGCGGAAGTATGAAGGAGTGAGAGCAGATGGTTAACTGAAGACGATTCTGCCGTACTCCGGTCCGCTCCTCTCACCCGGTTATTACGCAGTCGGGGGATATCCCGGATCACTGCCGGCTAGAAAACCTTCTTCAGGAGCGCGATCGCGCCCTGGCTCCAGGGCACGCGGTGCGAGACCCCCGAGGAGTTCTCGAAGCGTGGGCGGTTCTCGACGTACCAGGCGTAGTTTCTGAGCAGCGCGTCCTTGTTCGAGTACTTCGGGGAGAAGCCCAACTGGCGTTCGGCCTTCTCGATCGAGACGAAAGAGTCCTTGCCCGCTGTCTCGTAGACCCACTTGTAGAGCGGGGAGAGTCCCAGGGCGTCGAGCGCCCTCAGCGCCCAGATGGCCGGGGCCTCGACCGGGAAGCCTATGACCCGCTTTCCGTGGCCCGCCGCGTCGAGGACGGCCTGGAAGTCCTCCTTCATCGTGGTGAACTCCTTCGCGCCGATGTTGAAGGTGTCGTTGACCCTCTCCTCCGGGAGCCTCAGGCACAGCTCTATCGCGTCGCAGAGGTCTTCGACGTCCAGGAGCTGGTAGCGGTTGTTCCCGCTGCCGATCATGGGGAAGTTGTGCCCGGTGTAGGCCCAGTCGTAGAGCAGGTCGAAGACCCCCAGGCGCTCGGGGCCGACGAACGACTTCGGGCGGATTATCGGGACGACGAGCCCCTTCGCGCGGTACTCCAGGCAGATCATCTCGGCCTGTATCTTGGCCTGACCGTAGGGGCCGACGCCCTCGAGACGGTCGTCTTCGTGGATCGGATGATGGTCCGGGATGCCGTAGACCGCAGTCGAGGAGATGTGGACGAAGCGCTCGACGCCGTGCCGGTGGGCGGCCTCGAGTAGCGTGCGCGTCCCCACCACGTCGGTGGTGTAGATGTCGCGGGGAGAGTAGAGCGGGAGCGCGGCCGCGGTATGTACGACGAAGTCCACCCCCTCCATCACCCTCTCCACGAGCGATCGGTTGCGGATGTCCCCCTTTATGACCTCGATGCGGTCTCTCTCGGGGTAGTCGAACTCCGCGATGTCCAGCGAGGCCGGCTCGTAGTTGCCTTTCAGGAGGTGGCGGATGAGGTTGATCCCCAGAAATCCAGCCCCGCCGGTGACAAGCACCTTCTTTTTTGCCTGTGTCATCTCGCCTCCCGTCGTTCCTGCAGAGATCTCGCCGCCCGTGCAGAAGAAAAATCCTAGCACAGGGGCCGGTGGGACCGTAGGCGCGCCGGAACTCCGGGGGCCTTAGAATAAAAGTGAGCGGGATTTGAGCTAGAGAGGTCTGGAGATAGCTCTGCGCAAGAGGCGCGTCATCAGAGTGGCCGCGGTCAGGCCGAGGTTCAGACGCAAGGTGAGACAGCGGCGGTACCGGGGTGTCTCCATAACCCCCATACCCGTCTCCCGGCGGGTGCTGTTCATCATCATCTCGCTGGTGCTGGTCGCTCTCGCCTGGATCGTCTACAAGGCACCGACCGTCGCCGTGGTTGCGATCGGTGGCGCGGCCGCTGCGGTCATCCTCTCCTACCCCGTCAGGCTGCTCTCGCGGTTTATGCCCCGCAAGCTGGCCATCCTCGCCACCTTTCTAATCCTGATAGGCGCCGTCTCGCTCGGGATCTTCTTCCTGATCCCGGTGGTCATAGAGCAGGTGAACCAGCTGGCCAGGCTGGCACCGGAGGTTGTTGCCAACGCCAGACACTTCTTCAACGATCGTCTGCAGCCGCTCTACCGCAACAGCCCCCTGAGCCAGATGCTGCCCAGGAACCTGACCTCCGGGCTCACCTCGAACCTCGCCGGCAGGATACAGGGGATCGCCGAGGGGCTGCTCGGCAGCATAACCGGCTTCGCCTCCAGCCTCTTCAGCGCGGCCGTCACCCTCTTCGGGATACTCTTCGTCGCCGTCTACCTGCTCATAGACGTGCGCAAGGTGAAGGCGGTCTACCTCAAGCTCGTTCCCAAGGGCTACCGTAGGGACGCCTGGGAGCTGTGGGAGGCGTTCGGGA
Source organism: Rubrobacter calidifluminis (assembly GCF_028617075.1). Taxonomy (NCBI): domain Bacteria; kingdom Bacillati; phylum Actinomycetota; class Rubrobacteria; order Rubrobacterales; family Rubrobacteraceae; genus Rubrobacter; species Rubrobacter calidifluminis. The sequence goes on from NZ_JAQKGV010000009.1 coordinate 116,620, forward strand.
TCTCGCTCTCCCGCTACCTCGGCGGCCTGCTCTTCACGGTGGCCATAGAGGGATTCCTTGCCGGGATCGCGATGTGGATCATCGGCATACCCTACCCCGTGGCGCTCGGGGTCTGGATCGCGATAGCCGCGATAATCCCGTATATTGGAGCGGTGATCGGCGCCATACCAGCCGTCGTGCTGGCTTTTCTGCAGTCGCCGACGACTTTTTTCCTCGTCTGTCTCTCCTACGCGATAATCCAGCAGCTCGACAGCCACATCCTCACCCCCCGTATCCAGGGACAGGCCTTGCGGGTGCACCCGATCATAGTCCTGCTCGCGGTGCTCGCCGGAGCCGAGATAGGCGGGTTTTTAGGAGTGATCTTCACCGTGCCCATTCTCGCCGTCTTGCGGGTCCTCTTCGATTTCTTCTGGCTTCGCCTGAGGCTCAGCGAACAGGAGGAGGAGGGTGGAACGGACGGGGCCGTCCCCTGAGGTTGCTCACCGGCGAGCCAGGCGCCGGCCGATCTCTCCGGCTGCTTCCAGCACAAGGGCGACCTCTTCGGGTGTGGTGCGGAAGTTGACGAAGCAAACTCTGAGGCAGGCCTTCCCGTCGAGGCTTGCGGGTGCGAGATAAACCCTGCCGTCACGCTGCATCTCGCGGGCCAGCCTGAGGTTGTGAGCATCGAGATCCCCGACACCCGCGGGGACGTGCCTGAAACACACCACGGAGAGCATCGGCTCGTGCAGCAGCTCGAACTCCGGGTCTTCCCGCACCAGGGAAGCCAGATGCCGGGCGTTGGCGAGTGTCTTCCCGATCCAGACCCTGTACTGCGCGGCCCCGTGCACCCGGAAGGCCATCCACAGCCTGAGAGAGCGCAGCGGGCGCGAGTACTCGAGCGTCCGGTCCACCGGGTTGGCCACATCACCCTCGTGCGGCATGTAGCTCTCCTCGTGACCGAATGCCGCCCGGAGCCTTCCGGCATCCCGCAAAAGGACCGCGCTGCAGCTCTTCTGCACCCCGAGCCACTTGTGTGCATCCACGGTGGCGGAATCCGCCAGCTCCACCCCCGAGAAGAGCGGGGCCGTCTCCGGTGCCGCCGCGGCCGGAAGGCCGTACGCCCCGTCCACGTGCAGCCATACCCCATACCTTTTGCAGACCCCCGCGACCTCCGCAATGGGGTCGACGGCGCCGGTGAGCGTCGTGCCGGCGGTCGCGACCACCGCGACGGGCACGACCCCGGAGGAGATATCCCTCGAGAGTGCCTCCTCTAGCGCCTCAGGGTTCATCCTGTGCGACCCGTCAACCGGGATGCGCCGGGCCGACCGGCTCCCGAAGCCGCAGACTTCGGCTGCGCGTACGACCGAGTGGTGGGCCTCCTCGGAGCAGTAGACCGCCACATGGTCCCCGGTCAGACCCCTGACGCGCGAGCCGGGCAGAGCCCGCTCGCGGGCGGCGAGCAGCGCCGTCAGGTTCGAGGTCATGCCCCCGCTCGTGAACGCCCCCTCAGCGAACGGGAACCCCACGAACTGCGCTAGCCAGCGCAGGGCCTGCTCCTCCACCAGGTCCGCCCCCCCGGCGGCGGTGGCCAGGTTGACATCGTAGGTGGCAGAGAGCGCCGAGGCGAGAACTCCCATCTCGAGCCCCGTCGAGCCTATGTACCCGAGAAAGAGCGGCCTGGAAGGGGAGACGCTGGCGTCGAGCACGCGCGCGGCGTCCGCGAGGGCACTCTCCGCGTCCCCGGCACCCTCGGGGAGAGGCTCCCCGAGTCGCCGAACGAGCTCCGCGTCGAGCTCGGGCTCCCGCGGTCGTGGCTCGTCGAAAGAAGCCCAGGCTTCGTCTACCACGCGGGCGAGGTCCGCGAGCACCCCGGCCCGATTCGCCAGCGCCGGAGGATCGGCCTGCTCGTGCTGCGGATCAGACCCCATCCGCCCCCTCCCCCCACCGCTCATGGTTGCACCACCAGAACTTTCATGCCAGCCCCCGGCTCTCCCCCCAAGAGTCCATCCCGTGACAGTACTGAATAATGTATCCAGTAATGTAGCCGGACTGACTCGGGCCGTCAAGCGGGGTGTTCAGCGGGCCCGGTGCGTACGTCCGGGCGGGTGTCTCCCGGAGGCATGCATGAGTCGGGCTGCTTCCGTGCGGTTTTTGACGCCGAGGAGCTTGTAGGCGCCCCGCAGGTGCTGTTTCACGGTGGATTCCGATAGGTAGAGGCGGGAGGCTATCTGGGCGTTGGAGAGTCCCTCGCAGGCGAGGGTGAGCACCTCCCGCTGGCGGGGTGAGAGGCTCTCGAGGTCGGGGGAGCTTTCGTCCTCTATGAGGTACTCGATGAGCCTCCTGGGAGCTGCGAGCTCGCCTTGCAGCACGACCTCGACCGCGCGCACCACCTGGGCGGGGGACATACCGGCGTGGACGAAGCCCCGCGCTCCTGCCCGCAGGGCCTGCTCGGCCAGGGCCAGATCCTCACGCGGTGCGAAGGCCACGATGGGTGCGCCGCCCGCCCGCTCTCCTGCCTGCGCCACCAGCCCTCCGTCCTCCTCTCCCGAGACGCACAGGATCACGCAATCCGGCGGTGTCTCTCCTTCCGTGAGCAGCCGGAAGTGGTCCTCCAGGGCCCTCTCCAGCCCGAGCTCCAGCACCGAGTCGCCGCAGGAAATCCTGACTTTCGGGCGTTCGTCCATGGCTAGCCTTTGATCGCGCCGCTCGTGAGCGCGCTCACGATGTAGCGCTGCAGCAGGACGAAGATGAAGATCACCGGGGCTATCGCGACGATGCTCGCCGCCGAGAGGTAGTGCAGCGTTATGCTCTCGGTGTTCGACTGCAGGTTGACGAGGCCCTCCGAGACCGGGAACATCCCCGGGCTGTCGATGAGGATGAATGGGATCACGAACTGCGACCAGGAGAGGACCGCCGCCAGGATCGCCGCCGTAGCTATCCCCGGGGCGCTCACCGGCAGGATTATCCTGGTCAAAACCTGCCAGCGGGTCGCGCCGTCGACGATCGCCGCCTCGTCCACCTCGTAGGGGATCGTGTCGAAGTACCCCTTGAGGAACCAGGTTATGAACGGGAGCACCACCGCCACGTAGACCAGAACCAGCGAGGCGTAGTTGTTGAGCAGGTGCAGCGCGGCGAAGGTCCGGTAGAGCGGGATCGCGATCACGACCGGCGAGATCATCTGGAAGGCCAGGACCGCGAGCAGCGAGGGCCGCTTGTAGCGGAAGGTGAAGCGCGAGAAGCCGTAGGCCGCGAGCGTCGCGATGAGCAGCGCGAAGAAGACCGTCGCCGCCACTATCACCGCCGAGTTGAACAGGTAGCGCAAAATCGGGGTGTTCTCGAAGACGTAGGAGTAGTTCGAGAACTGCGGCGGGATCGGGAACCACACCGGGGGTGTGGCGAAGAGCTGCGGCACGGTCTTCAGCGACATCGAAAGCACCCAGTAGATCGGGAAGAGGAAGAAGACGATTATCGCGGTGTAGGCCACGTAGAGCCAGACGCGCACCATACGCTCCTTCCGCCGCTGGCTTGCGCGTGGCTTGTACAGGGTCCTCATGAGAGCTCCTCCGGGCGCTCGAGCCTCAGGTAGACGAAGGTCATTATCGCGTTTATCGCCAGCAGCACGACGGCGGTAGCCGCACCGGGCCCGAGGTCGAACTGCTGGAAGATCTGGTCGTAGATGCTCAGCGCCACCACCTCGGTCGCCCGCCCCGGTCCTCCGCCGGTGAGCGCGAGCACCATGTCGAAGGTGTTGAAGGTGTCTATCGAGACGATGACCAGCGTGACGAGCAGTATCGGCGCCAGAAGCGGCAGCACGACCATTCTCAGTCTCTGCCAGGCGTTCGCCCCGTCCACCCTCGCCGCCTCGAGCACGTCGGCCGGGAGCGTCTGGATGCCGGCGTAGAGCAGGATCATCGAGAAGGCCGTCCCGCGCCAGATGTTCGCCACCGTCACCGAGGCGAGCGCCGCCCTGGGGCTGGAGAGGAACGGTATCTGCCCGAAGCCCAGGAGCTGCGCCAGGTAGTTGAGCACCCCCGCCCCGGACTCCTGGTAGAGGATGCCCCAGATGATCCCGATGATCACCCCCGGTATCGCCCACGCCGAGAGCACCGCGGTGCGGGTGACGATCGAGGCCCGCATCCCCCTCCGCGCTCCCTGGTCCACGGCGAGCGCGATCAGAAACCCGAGCAGGATCTGGAAGACGACGCTGAAGAACACGAAGATCACGGTGACCCGCACCATGCTCGCGAAGTACGGCGAGCCGAAGAGCCTCGCGTAGGAGCCAAGGGTGTACGAGTAGTTCCCTCCCGTAAGGGAGGCGTTGGTGAAGCTCAGACGGATTATCTCGACGATCGGGTAGAGGAAGGTCGCCGCCAGGACAAGCCCGAGCGGGGCCAGCCAGAGGATGGGAGAGGCGGCGAGCCTCTCGGTCCACGACCGGCCCCGCACCGCTCTGACCTGGCTCGCCATCGTCCTCTCCCTAGGAGACGGTCTTCACCGCGGTAGCGAGCGCCTGCTCGGGGGTCTTCTGGCCCGAGACCACCTGGGTCACCGCCACCTGCAGCGCGGTGGAGATGTTCTGGTAGGAGTCCACGCCGGGACGGTTGCGGGCGTACTTCTGCAGGTACTCGCGGAAGTTGCCGGTGTACTTGTCGCCTTTGTAAGTCTTGACGTCGTAGACGGACTTGCGCACCGGCAGGTACCCCCCGACGTTGCACCACTTCGCCATCCCCTCGTTTCCGACGAAGACCGCCTTGAGGAAGTCCACCGCCGCCTTCTGCTTCTTCTTGTCCTTGGTGAACACCCCCCACATCTGGCCCCCGGCCGAGGTGACGAAGTTCGTGCCGCTCTTGGAAGGGATGATCGAGACCTCCCACTGCGAGGTGAACTTGTCGCCCATTATCTGCTGCAGCAGGGGAACCTGGAAGTTGGCCCCCTGGAACATCGCCACGTCCCCCGAGGCCACGTCCCCGTCCAGATCGGTCTCGAGCCCGTACTGGGAGACCTTCTTCGGGGTTATCCCGCTCTTCACGCACCGGTCTATGAAGCTCAGGGCGTTCAGCATCGCCTGACGGTTCTTGCCCTGCCCGAAGGTCGGGTTGCCCTTCGCATCGGTGAGCTCCCCGCCCTGCGACCAGAAGTACGGCAGAAGCGTCGTCGTCATCGTCCCCTCGTCGCGACCGGCCGGGAAGAGGAACGGGCTCTTGACCCTGCCCTTGAGCTTATGGCCGGTCGAGAGCACCTCGTCCCAGGACTTCGGCGGGGTCGGAACGAGATCCTTGCGGTAGAAGAGCACCCGCACGTCGGTCGTAAACTGGAGCCCTTTTACCTTGCCCCCGCTCACCATGTGCGCCCTGGCGAACGGAAACCAGTCGTCGAGCGAGAGGTTGCCCAGATAGTCGTCGAGCGGCTGGGCGTACTGGAAGAAGCGGGGGAAGATGTAGGAGTCGACCTGCGAGATGTCCGGCGCCCGGCCCTGCTGCGCCTGCTGCAGGAGCTTCGCGTTAGCCGCGGTTATGTCCGAGGAGCTCACGAGCGGCTTCACGCTCCAGCCGCTCTTCTTCTCCCAGCCGGAGATTGCCCCCTTGAGGTAGTCGACCCGCTTCTGGTCGGTGTTCTGCTCGGTCGAGTAGGTCGGGATGGCCTGCCACTGAAGCGTGCCCTTCGACCCCTGGCCCTGCTGGTTGCCGCCGCCGCAGCCGGCGACGCCGAAGAGCGCGGCCCCCGCGAGCGTCGTCCCCCCGAGCTTTAGAAAGTCCTTGCGGCTCACGTTCCCGGACATCTCTACTCCTCCCTCCATCTCCAGCGGGAAGCCCTCCTCACTTTCTCGGCCCACCTCTCGGGACGGTCGAGCTTGACCATCAGCGTCTGTATCTTGCCCGCCCCGAGCGTCACGTTCAACCTGTCGCCGCGGGGCGCTATCTGCTCCTCCACCTCCTCGGCGAGGTTCGTCCGGTAGGCGGAGGCTATGGGAAAGCCGAACCGGACGGTGGCCTCGGAGGGCTCGTCGGAGGCGTTGAAGAGCCGCAGGATCAGGGCTTCCTTGTCTATGGCCTTCTTGAGCGCCGAGAGCACGATGCCCCTGCCGCCGACCTTCAGGAAGGAGCCCGGAGCCCCGCCGGTTGACTCCTCCTCGCGGCCCTCCTTCTGCTGCGCGGCCCGCGCCTCCAGCGGGAGCCAGTATTCCTCTGCCTCCCGGAAGATCTCCGCATCGAGCCAGCTTTCGGTGTATGGAACTATGGCATACTCGAAGATGTGGCGACCCTGGCACTGGGCCTCGGGGGTGGAGAGGGCCGGCCCCGCGTGCCCCCGGCGGGTCGCGAGGTCGTTCCTGGAGAGCCAGCCGACCGAGCGCAGGAGCGTCAGCCTTATCTCACCCTCCGGCGTCACCTCGTACTCGGGCAGCCCCTTGTTGAGGATCGCGAGCCCACCCTGTCCGTCCTCGACGCACACGAAGCGTCGCTGGGCGAAGGTGGTGCTCTCCAGCTCGCGCCAGTCGTGGTGTTGCTCGACCCGCGTGGGGCGGCGCACGACGCCGAAGGCGCTCTCGGCTATAGACTCCTCCGCCTCCATCCCGCTCGGGAAGCAGGCCCGGAGCCGGTGGTCCTTGACCCGGTTGTAAAACTCGGTCTTCACCTCTACCCTGCGGGAGCCGGGGTCGAGGCGGACGTGCACGTTGACCGGGCAGCGCACCAGCTCCTCCGAGCGGGAGGCGCGCCCGGCCGAGAGGCCCCGGGGAAGCCTCAGGGCTCCACGCAGGACCAGGCTCTGCTGGTCCTCTCCGCGTTCGATCTCCCAGTCGGTCTCCGAGGAGTAGAAGGTCTCCTGCTCCCTCGGCGGCGAGAAGTTGTACTCGTCACCCGCATCCCCCTCGTCCATGAGCAGGTTCATGCCCCTGTAGAACCGGCCGGACCGTTTGTCCAGCACGCCCAGCGTGAAGTCGCCCTCGACCGTGACCTTGAGGTTCTCGTTCTCCAGCTCGACCTCCCACGGGGGCTCGGCTGGCTCCTCCACGCTCTCCTGGCCGACCCCGGACCTGAGGTGGTAGACCTTGTACCCGAGTGGTGGGATGCCCGAGGCATGAAACTCTATCGTCGCCCTCCTGACGGCCTTGCGCCGGTAGAGGGCGTCCTCGATGTGCAGCGTCTCGCCCCTGGTCGTGAACGGGATCCTCTTCCCCCCACCGTCCACGAGCACGGAATGCCTGAGATCGAGGCGCTTCTCGCCGATCCAGTCGAAGATCCTGCGCCGGAAGGGTACGTCTATGTCGAGGGAGACCTCGACCGCGACCCGCCCGCTCCTCTCCCACGGGCTCGGGTTGAAGACGGCTATCGGGATCGAACCCTCATCGGAGGGCGGGGCGACCCTGGCGGCCAGATAGTCGAGCGACTCCTCGACGATCTTCTGCCCGACGCGGGTCGCGGTGTCGAAGCGCCCGAACATCTGCCGGTGGACGGCGTCCGCCGAGCACCCCCCGATCGAGTCGTGGGCGTGGTTGGCGATGAGCGTCCTCCAGGCGTACTTGAGAAACGGCGAGTAGTCCCTTCCACCCATCGAGTAGACCACCGCGGCGGCCCGCTCGGCGAGCCCCTCCAGGAGCTGCTGGTTGCGCTCGTTCTCCTGCTTTATCGGTATCCTGGAGGAGTAGGTCCCCTTGAGCACCGGCTGGTAGCGGGGCTGGCGCAGCTCTCCCCGGTAGACCTTGAGCTCCGGGCGGCTGCGCAGCACGCTGCGGGCGAAGTCCGCGAGGCTGCCGTTGAAGACGCGGTCCCGCATCGCCCGGTTCAGCTCGAAGACGTACCGGGAGAAGCGGGGCTGGACGGTGACGTGGTCGCTGCCGTTCAGGAGGAGTATTGCCCTTCCCGCCGCCCGCGAGGCGAGCCGGTCCCTGAGCTCGTAGAGCGAGTCGTAGCTCACGAAGTAGCTCGACGGCTCCGAGATGCGGTCGTGGCGGAACGAGATCCTCTCGGGGTCCGGGCCCAGAACGGCGGCGTTGGAGTAGGTCTCGGAGAGGAAGTGGGCCAGGACGCGCGAGCCGTCCGGCGCCTCCCAGAGAAACTCCGAGCGCAGCTCCTCCACGTCCTCCCCGAGCCCGCGCATGAAGTAGAAGGTCTCGATCCCAAAACCCCGCAGGATCTGCGGCAGCTGCTGGACGTGGCCGAAGGTGTCCGGCACGTACCCCTGTTTCATCACCGGCCCGAACTCCCGGCCCCGCCGGTCGCCGAGCAGCAAATTCCGGACCAGGGCCTCCCCGGAGACGAGGAACTCGTCGGGCTGGACGTACCACGGTCCGATCTCGAGCCGCCCCTCCCGCACCAGCTTCCTCAGCTCCTCCCGTTTCTCGGGCCTCACCTCCAGGTAGTCGTCGAGCAGCGAGACCTGCCCGTCGAGCAGGAACGTCCTGAAGCCCTCGTCCTCGTCGAGGAGCTCCAGCAGCTCGTCCATGAACTCGACCAGGTAGAAGCGGAATTCCTCGAAGGTCGCGTACCACTCCCTGTCCCAGTGAGAGTGGGGGATGACGACGATGTCCAGAGGTTCTCTGGCTTCCTCGCTGCGCTCGGCGATCTCCCTGGCGGTGCTCATGACTCCTCGTTCTTAGATCGGAACGCTTCCCCTATCTGATTCGCCAGCGTTGAATTTATCCTAGCACGGGTGGTTCGCCGTGGAGGATCGCGCGTCTTCGAGGAGGAAGATCCTTATCTCCCTCCCGCAGCGCCGCTGGTAGGCGGCGTAGGCGGGCCAGAGCTCGATGAAACGCGGCCAGAGCTTCTCGCGCTCTTCGGATGTAGCGAGGCGTGCCCGGCGCTCTTCCAGCGCGGCGCCAAGCCGGACGAGCGCCCGCGGGTTCGCCAGAAGGTTCCCGGACCACTCTGGATGGCGCTCCCGCCCCCAGTTGCTCGCGGCGACCGCCAGACGCTCCCCGTCCCGCACGTACAGCAGCGGGACGGTCCGCTGCCGGCCGGTCCTCCTGCCGAACGTGGTGAGCAGCAGGGTCGGGGGGCCGGCGCCGAGCGTCCTGCCCCCGAGCCACCGGTAGAGCGCCCGGTCCACCGGCGGCGCCACCTTCGAGGCGACGGCGGCGAAGAGGCGGCTGCCCCCGATCTTCTCCGCCAGGATCTTCACGAACACGATCCTCCCTCTCTCTGCCCGGGAAGCATTGTACCTTGACCCGGCCCGCCGCATGGCCTAGCCTGTTCTTGCAACCGGCGGGGAGCTTCGTCTTCGGGGGGCTGCGGGTTTTGTCGCACGGCAGGAATGCCTTTTCGATGCCGGTGTATGGCCGGGCGCTGGTCGCACTCGCCCTGTGGAGTGCGGCGGTCGCTGGCGTGCTGGCCGGGACGAGGGGCGGGTTTGCCGGGTGGGATCTGCCGCTGGCGGTTCTGTATCTTCCTGTCGTACTCTTGGTTGCCTTTTCGCTTGCCGGGGCCTGTGCGGGGTCCCGGGGGGCCGGGAGGCTTTTCTGGGGAGCGATGTGCGCCGGGTTTCTCCTCTACCTCGTGGGGAGTCCCCTGTGGAGCCCGGCCCGCGAGCCCGGCCTGCCCTTCTCGACGGTGTGCCACGCGGCCGGGGTCCTGCTGCTGTTCGGGGCGCTGCTGCTGGGCATCTTCGCGGTCAGCAGGAGGGCGGGGTACGTGGCCTGGGCCGACGCGCTCGCCGTCGGGCTCTCGCTGGGGGTGCTCTTCTCGGTATTCGTGGCCTCCCCGGCGGAGCTCGCGGCCGATTACGGCTGGCCGGAGACGCTCGCCGACTTCTGCGGGCCCGTGGCAGAGGCCGCGCTGCTCTACCTGGGGCTCGTGCTCGCCGGGGTGGACGGGAGCCCGCCGTTCGCGCGGCCGCTGGCTCTGGGGGTGCTGGCGCTCTTCGCAGCCGAGTTCGCCTATCTTCTGGGCGTGCGCCATTCCGGCGGTGGTCCGCCGGCCCTGTGGCAGCATCTCCTCTGGCTCTGCGGTCCCGTCCTCGTCTCCCTCGCCGCCCGGCGCTCCTCGGCGCTAGAGAGCTCGCCGCTGGAGCTGGGCGTCCACCCCTGGCGCCAGGCGGCCTTCTGGTTCGGGCCGCTCTCCCCGGCCGTGCAGTTCGCTGTGGTCTTTCTCTGGACCTCCCTGCATCCCCCGGTGCCCCGATTCGTCGCGTTCTCCGGGGCCGTGCTTGCGCTCTATCTGGCCGTGAGGATCTCCGTCTTCGCCTACGCGGTCCATCGCCTGCGCCGCCAGCGCGACGGGGCCATAGGCCGGTTGGAGCAGGCCCGGATCTCGGAGGAGCTGCACGACACCGTGAAGCAGAACGTGCACGCCGCGGCGCTGCTCATCGGCTCCTACAGGGAGGTGCGCGAGAAGGAAGGCGAGGAGGCCGCCGAGAGGATCCTCGACGAGGCCGTAGCCGCCTCCAGGGAGGCGAGCCACCAGGTGGGGCGCTCGATCGAAGAGATCCAGGCCCGCTGCGGGGAGGGCGGCGAGCTGGACGTCGTCGGCATGCTCCGGGAGCGGCTCTGTGAGACCAGGGAGCACTTCGCGATCGCAACCCGCGAGGATCTGCGGGCCGATCTCTCGGATCTCGGTCCTGAGGAGCGGGCCGCGGCCTACCGGGTGCCCAGCGAAGCCCTGTGGAACGCCGCCAGGCACTCTGGAGCGAGGAACGTCTGGCTGGAGTCCCGTCGCGTGGGCCCCACCTTCATCCTGCGGATCAGGGACGATGGCCGGGGGCTTCCGGAGGGCGCGGTGCGGCGGGGAACGGGCTTCGCCATCATGCGCAAGAGGGCCCGGAGGGCCGAGGGAGAGCTGGAGGTGATCTCCTCCCCGGGCAGAGGGACCACCGTGCAGTTGAGGTTCGAGGAGGGATGAAAAGAGCGCGGGTTCTGCTGGTGGAGGACCACCCGGCCATGCGGCTGGGCATCAGGACGGCGCTCGGGCTGGAGGGTGGCGTCGAGATCGTCGGAGAGGCCCCGGACGCCGCCGGAGCGCTGCGGCTCGCCTCCGAGCTGCGTCCCGACCTGGTGCTCCTGGACCTCCGCCTGAGGGGAGGCGACGGCCTCCCGCTGTGCCGCAGCCTGAAGTGTCTTGCCGATCCGCCGTACGTCCTCGTATACACCGCGTACAACGCCCCGGCAGAAGTTCGGGAGGCCATGCTCTGCGGGGCCGACTCCTTCGTGCACAAGGGTGAGGATCCGGCCAGGCTCCGGGAGGCCGTCCGGGAGACCTGCGCCGGCAAGAGGGTGTGGTTGCTCGGGGAGCAGGGTGACGAGGCGGGCCCCGCCGCCCTCACGCCCAGGGAGCGGGAGGTCTACGAGCGGCTGCTGCTCGGCCACCCCAACCGCCAGATAGCAGAAGAGCTCGGCGTGAGTCTCCCTACCGTAAAGAGCCACGTCACCAACATCCTCAAGAAACTCGGAGTCTCAAGCAGAAGGGATCTCCTTCCGGGAGACGGAGAAGAGCAGCTCTAGAGTATGGTATGAGAAAAATTCATACCGAAATTCATACCAAAAGGATGATGTGCCCGTGAAGCTCCTGCTCTAAGGTGTTTCCTGCAGGGAGCAGAGAGCAAAGGGGGAGAGAGCATGAGAGGCAGGCGTCTCGTTCTGGGCTACGATGGGGGGTGTGCGGCGTGTAGCGCTCTGGCGCAGCGCATAGAGGAGGCTGTCGGAGAGAGGCTTGAGGTCAGGAGCCTCCACGAGCCGCAGGTCGAGCACTGGCGGGAGCAGGCTTTGGGCAAGGATGCCCCGTGGGCGCCGACGCTGTTAGAGGTAGGCAACAACGGTGAGGTTAGGGTCTGGACCGGCTTGCGGATGGTGATTATGCTGAGCCGTTCTCTGGGTCTTTCCGACACTTGGAAGATTATGAGGATCTTGGGCGACATGGGCGCTGCCTGCGAAGGTTCGGACCTATCGACTGGCAGGGGCGTGGATGGGATGAGTCGCGGGCAGTTCTTGAGAGGCTTGGGTGGAGCTGCTTTGGTATTCGGTGTTCTTGGAATGGCCTCCCCAGCCTATGCTGCGCGAAGCGAGATAGATCAGCAAGCACTCGTTGACACTTTTTCTGCAGTTGAGGATCTTCCGGACTCGGTAATAGTGCAGGGAGAAAAAGCAACCAGGGAATGGTTGAGTAATAGAATCGGAGTTGACGCGGAACTGGCTGGAATCTACCAGCCACAAGGTATCTTTGGATGTGCATCTGCTATAGGTGTTGCCCTTGTCTCTAACGCTATAGGGATAGCTAAGATCTTGAAGATCAGAGCTGCTATCAGGGCTGTTGGTGGGGCATATAGATTTGCGCGGATAATTGTGAACGCTTACCGAGTAGCTCGAGGCAGAGGCCTTGGGAGGCTGGCTGCCATCAGGTACGCGGCGAGAAGAGCAGCCATAGTATCCGGGGAGGATGTGTATGGTCCGCTTCTCGCGTTGTTCAGCCTTGGTAGTGTGGTTGACGCCTGTTTCTAAGTAGGAGGTACGCTGTCGCGAAGACTCCACCGTTTGTTGGTATATGCGTAGTCGCAACTAGAGATACACCGGGGCGGCTATAGCCTTGGTATATTGGCGATGAATCCTCCAAAACAACTGTATGGAACGCAGATATCTACGATAAATCTCAGGAATGCAGGTGTGCGGAAAGGGGTTCTTTTTGAGACTGGTGCCAAAGACCCATAGAGGCAGGAGACTTCTCGCCCTAGCGCTTCTCATTCTGCTGAACTTCGTAGCTGAGCGGCTGAATGCTCCAGATTGGGTGTTTGTCTTACTGATCGCAGCACTTGTGACGCTGGTAGTTTGGACTCTGGTCAGGATGAAATTCGAAGGGGCTGACAGAGAGCGGTGAAATGGTTTAGCGAGGGAGGCAAAGCGTCATCGTTCCGGTAGAAAATATATTGAAGATCTGCATCGCAGCGTTTATCGTTTTCGGATTTTTCTGGATCGCACCGGTGCTGTTAGTAACCACGGCTGGCATCTTTGTGATGTTGGTAACGGCTTTCATTGCTACAACTGCCATCACCTCGGTGGTGGCGCTGCTGGTGATAGACTTCCTGTACCCGCAGACGGTAATCAGCGCCGGGCTATTGGATCTGCTGTGGCTGGTGGTGATGGCCTCCACGGCATCCGTACTCCTCTTTGATTTCCTGATCGACGGATTCTTGCTTTGGGCTTTGAGGTACCTGGTATCCAGCAAATTATGGGTCGGCATGGGGGAGGCTTTCGCCGGGGGAATAGTCACTGCCCTGATGCTGGCTTTGTGCGCACGCCTCATGCCCGGTGGTGTTGAGCTCTCAGCCGGTGCAGCGCTGGCGGCAGCCCAGATAAGCGCTTTTGTCCGCTACTACATGGGGCTGTACCTGGGTGACACGAGCGACAAGGACCGTTACATCGAGCACATGAGCTCCTGATGCACTCCAGAGAGTGGTATGAGAAAAATTCATACCAAAAATCATACCTCAAGGATGATGTGCCCATGAGGTTCCTGCTCTAAGGTGCCCTCTGTATTGCTGTGATGGGCGTGGGTGTATCTATGTCTGCAGCACGACTTAACATGATATGCTTTGGGTAAAACCATATACAAGGAGGTACAGCGATGGACCACAGAGAGAGGAGCCGACCGATGAAACCGTATCGGTCGGCTCTGGTTGCCCTGGTGTTCTCAGCTGCGGTCTTTGCCGTTATCTCACTTGTGATTCTCGACTGGAACGAGACCAGCTCCGCGGTCGGTTTGATACAGGTCAGATTCTTCCTGGCCATCTGGGCGGCGGCCGCTATGGCCCTTGTGATTGCAGGTCTCTTATTACGCAGTGGACGAGCCTCTTTACTGAGACCGCCGCTGGAGACCCTTTATCATCTGCTAATGGGGCTGGAGCTGGGTCTCATGGTGGGAACCACGGCCTGGGAGGAAGGAGTGCGTCTGGCCGGCTGGACTCAATTCTGGTTGACGATACCGCTCTTTACAGGCTATGTGTTCACGTTGTTCGACCTCTGGAGGGAGCGGCGTGCCTCAGCGCAGGAGCTGCGCCGCGAGCGGACGCGCCCTTGAGAATGAGGGAAAATCCTGGTTCCGTCGGGATAGCCGATCTTGCGACCAACCTCGGCATCAGCTACTACGCGGCCAAAAAGGCCATCGATATAATCGTGACCTTCTCCAATATAGCGTTGATACTCTCGCTTTTGGCTTCGGTTGTCGAAGCGGGCATCTTTACTGCCGGCATCGTCGCCATTGCCAAGAGGCTGGCGCTGCGTTACGGCGAGAGGTACGCGGCAGCCTGGTAGGGGGTATCCGGGGTCGCCAATTGCGTACACAGCAGATCGGGGCTCGGCCGGCTAGGTCGTAGCCCCGATCTGCAGCGCAGAGAAGAGAGATTGGCCCGTGAGTCCCAAACCAAGGATCGAGCTTCGGGGTATCGAGCGAGTTCTCCGGAAGGGTTCGCCCGCTGAGCGAATCGCGGGACGGGGCCCGGCTGGTGGTGCTCACCGTTTCGGCGGGGACGGTGCCTGGAGGGCGGCGCTCGCGCTGTCGCTCGTGGATTTCCATAGAGCGTACAATCGACTGCTCGAAGCCCTTCCCGGGACCCTGGAATCGTCGCTCAGGGAACGTTCGTTCCGGACTCGAACTCTCGGGTGGTTCATCGTCGGGCTGGCCGTGGCCGCGCTCATCGCGACGGTTGCGTTCGCGCTCTTCGCCGCCGTTTTCGAGGCCATCGAAATCGCGGTGGGGGCGGGAATGGCGGACCTGAAGGAGATAGGTGCCATCGCCGTGGTCACGGTGTTGCTGGGAGAGACCAGAGGTGCTGTCAAGGGTCTGGAGCGGGCGGCTCATCCGGAGGACTACGAGCTTCTCTACCGGAGCCCTGTACCAGCGAGCGCCTTCGTGCTGTGCCGCTTCTTGCTCGCCGCTGCCGTGCGTTCGACCTCGATATGGCTCTTCGTGGTCGGCCCCGCTGTAGCCGCTTCTATCTGGATCCTCGGAAACTCCCCGCTCGCATTTCTGGCCTGGGCGGCCCTGTACGCACCCTTCTTGGCGGCTGTGGTCACCCTTCGGAGCGCATGGGGGGTGGTCGGGTACAGGATCAAAAGCTCCACGCACGCGGCTTTCGGGTCCTCTGCAGCCGGCATCGCGCTGGGTTGCGGGGTCGCCGCGGGGCTTGCAGGCGTCCTTGCGTTACTCGTTACGCGTCTGTTGGGAGGGGCGCAGGAGGTTGTGGCTTCGATCAGAACCTTTCTAGCGAGCCGCAGCGTGGAAACCTTCGCCGAACGGGCCTGGCTTCCTTCTAACTGGTTCGTCTTCTCGCTGGCGGACGCGGCTTCCGGACGGGCCGTGTCGGCTTTCTGGTGGACTGTCCTCGCGTACGTGGTTGTCGTTCCCGTCGCCATCATTGTCATTTGGGCGACTGCGCGCCTCATACCGATGGGCTCCCAGTGGGGCTACGAGCGATCCATGCGGGAGGACGGGGTTACCCGGTTTGTCGCCTCTGGCGTGTCCGCCGTGGCTGGCAGGTTTGGTCCCATCCTTGCCAAAGACCTTCGCGCTCTATCCCGGGCAACTCCGGTGGTGCGTCGACGGTTTTCGACGATGTTGTTCCTGATGGCTACCTTAATCGGCTTCGTGGTCGGGCTCGGTGTCGGAGGCGCCTACCAGGCTCACTCGTGGCAGGCTGTTTTTCCTCTTCTGATCTTCTCTTATACGCTGTGTTCTTTCGCCGGGGAGGCCCTGCTTCCCGTGACGGCGATCGACGCGGAGGGTGAAGCCATAGATCTGTTGCGTCGGGCGTCGGTGCCGCTGATGCGCATCTTCGCGGCTAAGGCGACCCTTCAGGTCGTGCTCCTTACGGTGTTCTGCTCAACCTTGTTGGTTTCCTCTCACGCCTTCTTGCGGTATCCGTCAGCGTTGTTCGGTGCCGCGCTGTGCATCGGAATCGCGTCCGCGCTGGCGTGTGGGGTGAGTCAGGTGGGGAGCAGCGCGGTCTATCCCAGGTTCGACTGGGAGCACCACCGGGAGATCGGCAACTCTCCACGCGCCTCGACGCTCTCCAGCATAGCTTCGGGCCTCTACCTGACGCTGGCGCTGGAGGCCGCGGCGATATGCGGCATCCTGCACTACTTCGGTTACCTGGAAGAGGACACGATGCTCCTTGCCACCGGAGCAGGTGTGCTCCTGTCGGCCGCGTTGGTTACTTTTGGATTGGTACTGTTGGTCCGGCAGCGCGGGCACCGGCATTGGGGAGGAGCCTGATCCGTGTTTCCGATAGAGCTAGACGGGGTCACCAGGTCTTACGGCGAGGTGCGGGCATTGGATGGAGTGTCGCTCCGGGTGCGGGCAGGGGAGATCCACGGCCTGCTGGGCCCCAACGGTGCCGGCAAGACCACCCTCATGCGCATCATCGCCGGGCTGGTCTCGCAGGACTCCGGAGAGGTGTTCATCGCGGGTCTGAACGTGCGAGACGCTCCACGGCGAACACGCAGGGCCGTGGGCTTCGTACCGGATTCGCCCTTCCTCTACAGGTACCTGACCGGGCGGCAGTATCTGGAGTTCGTCGCCGATCTCTGGGGTCTTCCGGAGGATGAGAAGATAAAGGCCGTCGAGGATGGTTTGAAGCGGTTTGGCCTCGCAGATCGCGCGCAACACGTGATCGGCTCGTACTCGTTCGGTATGCGCCAGAAGCTGGCCGTGGCCGGAGCACTTCTGCAGGGGCCGACCGTGCTCGTTCTGGACGAACCTCTGACCGGGTTCGACCCGCCAAGCTCCCGGTTCATGAAAGACTTTCTGCGCTCCTTCGCAGACGCTGGGAGAGCTGTTTTCCTGTCGACCTACATCCTAGAGCTTGCCCACGGCCTCTGCGACCGCGTGAGCATAATATCCGACGGGAGGATAATCCTTGAGCGTGAGACCGACGGAGACACGTCCGGTTTCGAGCGGTCGGTGCTGAACGCGATAGATCAATCCGGGGGCTCATCTTGAGCGAGCGCGACTCGTCACAGAGCAGGACCACTCCCGGGCCGTTGGAGTCAGTGTTCTACCCCGGCGCCTGCTTGGCAGGACGTTTCCTGCGGCGTAATGCGATCCTCTTCGCTCTCTGTCTGAGTTGCTATCTGGCGGGTGCCCTTGCGGGAGGCGTAATGGCTGTGAACGGCTTCTCTGGAGGTGAGACGATCGGCGCAGACCAGTTCGGGGCACCAGGCAACCCGCTCGGGATCGCCGGCAATAACCTTGTAGCGGTCGCGCTGGTGGCGCTCGGCTCTGTCACCTTCGGCGTCCTCGCGGCGCTTCTCCTGTTCGGCAACGGGATGGGTGCCGGTATAGCAGTCGGCGCAAAGCTGAACGAGGGCTGGTCTCTGGTGGAGATCACCGCGGGGGTCCTGCCTCACGGTCTCCTCGAGATACCCGGGCTGCTGTTCGCTGGTGTCGTTGGTTTCAAGGGTTTGCACTGGTGTCTGGCGACGATAAAAGGCAAGTCAGTGGAGAACCCGTTCGGAGACTGCCTGGTCGGCCTGGCGCTTGCGGCTCTGCTGATAATCTGCGCTGCGCCCGTTGAGGCGTACGTGACGCCCGTGCTTATGGAAGCGTTCTGAGGAGGAGAACTTGATGCGAGAGGGGAGAGACAGAGATCTGGACACATCGGAGAAGCTGCTGGTACTGGCCATACCCGCCAGCGCGATCTCCGCTCTCGTCGTCTCGTTCTTCGAGCCCAGGCTCGTGCTGCTGTTTCTCTTTGGCGGACCTTGCGCGGCCTTTGTCGCCAGACCACTTCGGGGCTCGAAGACGTTGAGGTTCATAGCCGCCGGCGGCTTCGCTCTCCTCTTAATATCGACTGTGGTGATGTTCTTGGAAGGATGATCCTGCATGCACGCTGATGCGATAGTCGAGACCCGAAATCTGACCAAGCGCTACGGCCGGATAAATGCCGTGGACGGCCTCGACCTCACGGTGCGCCGGGGCGAGGTCTACGGCTTCCTCGGCCCCAACGGCGCCGGCAAAACCACCACCCTGAAGATGCTGTTGGGCCTGGTCCGCCCGACTTCCGGTTCGGCAAGCGTGCTCGGCGGGGAGCCGGGGGCTCCTGAGGGCCTGAAGAGGGTGGGCGCGCTGGTGGAGTCCCCCGCCTTCTACCCCTACCTTTCAGGCAGGGACAACCTCAGGGTGATCGCCCGCTACTGTGGTGCGCTGCCCTCACGGGTGGACGAGATGCTCGAGACGGTCGAGCTCTCGGGGAGGGCCAAAGACAGGTTCAAGAAATATTCGCTCGGGATGAAGCAGCGGCTCGGGGTGGCCGCGGCGCTCCTGAAGGACCCGGAGCTCCTCATCCTCGACGAGCCTACCAACGGGCTGGACCCGAAGGGGATGGCGGACATGCGCGAGCTGATAAGGAGGCTCGGTCGCGGCGAGAGGACCGTGCTGCTCTCCAGCCATCTCCTCAGGGAGGTCGAGCAGATCTGCGACCGGGTCGGCGTCATCCGCAAGGGCCGCCTCGTCGCCGAGGGCACCGTCGCCGAGCTGCGCAGTAAAGCAGGCCTGCTCGTGCGCGCCGCGCCGCTGGAGGACGCCGCGAAGATAGCGGAGGGGCTCGTGGGCGTCGAAGAAGTCGAGGTCTCGGGCGGCCTGCTGAGGCTCACCACCGACCCGGGACGCGCCGCCGAGATAAACCGCAGGCACGTCTCAGCGGGCCTGGACGTCAGCGAGCTCAGGCCGGCGGAGCAGTCGCTGGAGGAGGTCTTCCTGGAACTTACTGCAGAGGAGGTGCTCTGATGCTCGCGAGCTTCGCGGCGGAGCTGCTCAAGCTCAGGAAGCGCCCGGCGACATTGATCCTCTGGACGATCTTCGGGCTCTCGATCGTGCTTTTGGGGTATCTGCTTACATATCTGCTGCTCACGGCGCTGGACGGCGGGGCTTCCTTGCAGGGACCCCGGCAGGATGCACCGGTCGCGGCAAAGGGCGCTGTCGCCGAGCTCTACCCGCGAAACGTGCTGGCCACCACCCTGCGGTCGTTCGGAGGGATCGGCGCAGGGGTGGCCCTTATCTTCGGCGCGCTGTCTGTCAGCGGCGAATACGGATGGGATACCCTGAAGATCGTCCTGACGCAGCGTCCGGGCAGGCTCTCTGTGCTCGCGGGCAAAGTAACCGCGGTCGGGGTCGTAGTGCTCGTCGGCGCTGCCGCCGGCCTGGTGCTCGGCGCCCTGTGCAGCTACTCGGTCTCCCTCGCCGAAGGAGCCCCCGTAAGCTGGCCGTCTGCAGGCCGGTGGCTCGAAGCGCTCGGGGCGGGCTGGCTGATCCTCGCCACCAACGCCTACATGGGTCTCTTCCTCGCCGTCTTGCTTCGCAGCGGCGCCCTGAGCGTCGGGATCGGGCTCGTCTACCTGCTCGTCGTGGAGGGCCTTCTGACCGGCCTTGCGGCTTTCAACGATCGCCTGGAGACCTTTGTTGGAGCGCTGCCCGGCCGCAACTCTACAGACCTCGTGGCAGCTTTCGGTCAAAGCGCTCTGACTCCGCAGTCCGGTCCTCTCCCTGCAGAGCCCGTAGAACCTCAGCAGACCTCGCTCGTGCTGGCAGCCTACCTGACAGGGTTTGTAGTGCTCTCCGCGCTCGTCTTCACCCGGCGAGAGGTCACATCCTGAACTTCAACCTGCATGGGCGATACTGGAGCAGCTTTCTCAGTACATGCCCGAGAGGTGTTCGTTCGTTTGCCCACCGCGGGGCCGGTATGGCGGGCCTTTCCCTGCTTCCCAGATCCAGCTGCTGGTCTTGGCGGTATTTCTGCTGCTGTAAGTCTGCGAGTCATTACTCTTTGAGCTTGGCGCTCTGCATGGTGCTCAGGGGCGCGCAGGCTTCGTCGCGGTGATGGGGGATAGCCGCCGGGTGTCCCTGCTCCTGCCGGGATGACAGGCTATATCGCCCTCCGGATGGCGCTGAGGTAATCCTTCAGACGCCGGTAACATCCCTTAAGTACGGAGAGCCTGACGTGCTCCTCGTCCTGGTGGGCCTGCTCGGGGATGCCGGGACCGTAGTTCGCAGCCGGGACCCCGGCCGCGGCGAAGCGGGCGACGTCGGTCCAGCCCTGCTTGGCCCGCACCTCGGTCTCCGAGGCGAGCTCCTGCAGCAGAGGGTCACCGAGCGCGGGGGGCGCCCCGGCGGCGAAATCCTTCACCTCGAAGGAGAACCCGTGCTCGCGCGCCAGTTTCGCGAAGGTCCGCTCCACGTGATCGCGGCCCCTTCCCGGCGCGAAGCGGTGGTTGACGTTGATACGAAACTCGTCCGGGACGACGTTGGTCGCGACCCCGCCGCGGGCGAGGGTTGGCGTGAGAACCTCGTAGAACCTGAGTCCCTCGATCTCGACCTCCTCCGGCATACTCTCGTGCAGCGCGGCGAGGAACCCACCGGCTTTCGAGATCGCGTTCTCCCCCAGCCAGGGCCTCGCGGCGTGCGCGGATCTTCCCCGGAAGACGACCTCGACCTGCGCGGTCCCGGCGCAGCCGGCCTCGAGCGCCCCGGCGGTGGGCTCCGGGATGAGCGCGAGCCTCGCCTCCAGCACCTCCGGATACTCCTCGAAGACCCTCCCGAGACCGTTCTCCTCGTGCGGCCCTTCCTCCCGCTCGTAGAAGACGAAGAGGGGTTCAACCCGCGCCTCATCCCAGTCCAGGTTCTCCATCAGGGCGAGCATCAGGGCGTCCCCACCCTTCATGTCCGAGGCCCCGCGGCCGTAGACCTCATCTCCCTCCACCCGCACCGGGATACCGCCCTCCGGCTCCGGCACGGTGTCCAGGTGGCCGGCGAAGACCAGCTTCGGGCGCGAAGGGTCGGGGGTGCGGCGTCGGACGACGAGGTTGTTGGAGGTGCGCCCGACGCTCCAGAGCCCGGAGCCTGCCAGCCGCGCCTCGAGGTCGTCGCAGAGGCGCTTCTCCTCTCCGGTGACGCTCGGGCGCTCGAGGAAGAAGAGCAGCGCCTCGAGCAGCCTCTCCCTCAAGAGGGCACCCCGAACTCGCGCAGCGCCTGGTTGAGCGAGGTCTTGCGGTCGGTCGACTCCCTGCGCCGCCCGATGATGAGCGCCGCCTGAAGCTGGTAGGTGCCGCTCGGGAACTCGCGCGGGCGGCTCCCCGCGACGACGACCGAGCGCGGCGGGACGTAGCCGCGGTGGACGACCTCCCTCTCCCCGGTAACGTCTATTATCGGGGTGGAGGCCGTGAGCACCACGTTCGCCCCCAGCACCGCCTCCTCCCCGACGCGCACCCCCTCGACGACGATGGCGCGAGATCCGATGAACGCTCCGTCTTCGATCACGACCGGCATCGCCCCCGGCGGCTCGAGCACCCCGCCTATTCCCGCGCCGCCGGAGAGGTGGACGTTGCGTCCGATCTGGGCGCCCGAGCCCACCGTCGCCCAGGTGTCGACCATCGTCCCGCTTCCGACCCAGGCTCCGATGTTGACGTAGCCGGGCATCACCACCACGCCGGGCTCGAGGTAGGCTCCGTAGCGCACCGTCCCCGGCGGCACGACCCTCACCCCCGCCTCGGCGAGGTTCTTCTTCGTCGGTATTCTGTCGCGGTATTCGAAGGGACCCGAGTTTATCGTGCGCATCTCGGCTACGACGAAGTAGAGGTTTATCGCCTGCATCACCCAGGCGTTCGAGCGCCACTCGCCGCCGTGCTTCTCGGCGACCCGGATCTCACCGCGGTCCAGGGCCGCGATGGCGTCGAAGACTGCCTGCCTGTACTCCTCTTCCTCGAGCAGCCCGCGGTCTCGATAGGCGGCCTCTATCCTCTCTCTCAAAGGCTTCCCTCCGGTATCCTCGAACACCTCTTCCCGGACCGGGAGCAGTTTAGCAAAGCCTCTCCCAGCGCCCTATGGCCCTGCGGCACTCCTCGATCGAGGGGACGAGCGCGACCCTTACGTAGCCCTCTCCTCCGGGGCCGAACGAGCGGCCGGGGGCGACTATGATGCCCTCCTCGAGCAGCCGCAGGGCGTACGCCTCGTCGTCCCCGTCGGGGGCTGCGACCCACAGGTAGAAGCTCGCCTCTGTGGGAAGGTAGGGGATGCCCGTCCTCTCGAAGAACTCCGTGAAGAGCGCGCGCTTCTCGCCGAAGATGCGCCGGCGGCGCTCGACGTGGGCGTCGTCGGACCAGGCGGCGGTCGCGGCGGCCTGCACGAAGGAGGGGGTCGCGACACCGACGGAGGGTCGCATCCGCTTCAGGGCGGAGATCATCTCCGCGTCCCCGGCGATCATCGCCGTGCGGTAACCGGTCATGCCGCTGCGCTTGGACAGAGAGCAGACGGCCAGGGTGCGCTCCCTGCTCACCTCCAGTATCGAAGGCGGCGGCTCGCCGGAGTAGATCTCGCTGTAGCACTCGTCGGAGAGGAGCAGGATGTCATGCTCGCGGCAGAAGGCGGCCACCTCCTCCAGGTAGGTGCGTGGGGCGGAGGAGCCCGTCGGGTTGTGCGGGTAGTTGATCCAGAGCATCCTGGCCCTCTCCGGGTCTACCTCTTCGAGCGGTAGCAAAAAACCATCCTCGCGGCGCAGGTGCACCGGCAGCGGCTCCCCCCCGGCGTAGGCGGTCCCGCGCTCGTAGACTGGGTAGCCCGGCGTGCCGTAGGCGACGCCTTTGCGGGCGTGGGAGTGGTGCAGAAAGGCGAACGGGAGGTGGAAGATCGCCTCCTTGGAGCCGTTCGCGGGGATAACCTCCGTCTCCGGGTCTAGCGTCACGCCGTGGCGGCGCCGCATCCAGCCGCAGAAAGCCTCGCGCAGTTCCCTCGAGCCGCTCACGGTCGGGTAGCGGCTCACCTCTGGGACGGCGTTTGTAAGGGCCTGCCTTATCCTCTCGTCGGTCGGCTCGCGCGGGTCACCGGTGCCGAAGTCGAAGAGTTCGACGCCCCGCCGCTCCAGCTCCCGGCGGCGTTCGTCGAGCTGCAGGAGGGGGTAATCCCCGCCGGCTTCCAGCGCGGGGTTCAGGATCAGCCGTTTCGTGTGGGGTTTTCGTTCCATCTTCTCCTCGCCCGTCGTTCCGGAGAGAGACGATAAGGAGTATATTCCGGTCGAGGGTCGACTTCGACGGGCGGGAAATGTAACATCCGGGTCAGGTGAGGTGAAAGGGCGAGAAGGAGGTAACTTCCGTTGGACGAGTTCCACAGCGAGGGGGGCGCTCTCTTCTGCGAGGACGTACCCCTCTCCGAGATAGCCCGCGAGGCGGGAACCCCGGTCTACGTCTACAGCCACGCGGCGCTCGAGCGGGCCTACCGCGGGCTAGACGAGGCCTTCTCGGGGGCCGGGCTGGAGCACATGATCTGCTACGCGGTCAAGGCGAACGGCAACCTGGCCATCCTGAGGGCGCTCTCCTCTTTCGGGGCCGGGGCGGACGTGGTCTCCGGCGGAGAGCTCTACCGGGTGATGCGGGCCGGCTTCGACCCCAAGAAGGTCGTCTTCTCCGGCGTGGGGAAGACGGAGGACGAGCTGGTGAGTGGTCTCGGGGAGCGCATCCTGATGTTCAACGTCGAGTCGGCGGGCGAGCTGGAGTGCATCTCGCGGCTCGCGGTGATGCACGGCAAGCGGGCCCGGGTCGCTCTCAGGGTCAACCCGGACGTCGAGGCCGAGACGCACCCTCACATCGCCACCGGGCACTCCTACGCCAAGTTCGGCATCCCTCTCGAGGAGGCCGCCGCGCTCGCGCGCAGGATGGAAGAGTACCGGTGTGTCGACCTGATCGGGATCCACCAGCACATCGGCTCCCAGCTGCTCAAGACCTCCCCCTACGTCGAGTCGGTCGAGAAGACGGCCGCGCTCGTCGAGGACCTGAGGGACGCCGGACACGACATCCGCTACTTCAACATCGGCGGGGGCTTAGGCATCCGCTACCACGACGAGGAGACACCCACCCCCAGGGAGCTCGTCGAAGCGCTACGATCCTCGCTCGCCGCGACGGGGGCCACGATACTCTGCGAGATGGGCCGCTACATCGCCGGCAACGCCGGGGTCCTTCTGACGAGCGTGCTCTACCGCAAGCAGGGGGGCGAGAAGACGTTCCTGGTCGCCGACGCCGGGATGAACGACCTGCTCCGCCCGAGCCTCTACGATGCCTACCACGAGGTGCTCCCGCTCGAGGACGGCCGGGGTACGGTGCACGCTGACCTCGTCGGGCCGGTCTGCGAGAGCGGGGACTTCCTCGCCCGCGACCGCGAGCTCCCCGACGCGCGCGAGGGGGATGTGCTCGCGGTGATGGGCGCCGGAGCGTACGGCTTCTCGATGGCCTCCAACTATAACTCCCGCCGCCGCCCGGCGGAGGTCCTGGTGCGGGGTGACCGCTGGGCCGTGGTGCGCGAGCGCGAACACTACGCCGACCTGATAAAGGGGGAGCTCATCCCGGCCTTTCTCTGAGTCTTCCCATCCAGGCGGAACCACCGGGTTCGCCGGGGCGTATAACTCCTGCAGCGAGTGGAAGGTGCCGGCGAGCGAAGGAGGAGGAGGATGTCTTGGATGGGATGATCTCGCGCGGGAGGTTCATCCGGCTCGGATTGTCTCTCGGGGCGGGGGCGGCTTCGGGCGCGGTGCTCGCCGCCTGCGGCGGGACGGGGGGCGGCTCCGGAAGCCCCGGCTCGGGAAGGAAGGGCACGTCCTCCACCGGCAAGGCTATAGCGAAGGCCCGGGACGTGCCACCGGGCTCGGCGGTGAAGTTCACCAGCTCCGGTCAGCCGGCCGTCCTGATCCACCTGAAGACCGGACGGTTCGTGGCCTACTCCGCGGTGTGCACCCACATGGGATGCACCGTCGCCTACCAGAAGTCTAGCGGGGATCTCGTCTGCCCCTGTCACGGCTCGGTCTACGACCCGGCCCACGGGGCGAAGGTCCTGCGTGGCCCGGCCCCGCGGCCGCTCCCGAAGATCCCGGTGAAGATGGAAGGCGGAGAGGTCGTGAAGACCTGAGGTTCCAGAAGGCTCGAAGCTAAAGTAGAATGCCCGTATGGATCCTTCAGAGGAGCGCATCGGGCTGGGGGGCGCGGCGGCGATCCTGGGGTGCTCCACCGATGAGGTCCGCCGCCACGTAGAGGAAGGTCGCCTGGAGGCCGCACGCTCGGAGGAGGGCGAATACTCCTTCGCGCTCTCCGAGGTGCGCCGTCTCGCCCGGGAACTCAGGGAGGAAGAAGAGATATTCGAGGGCGAGGTGATAGGGGACGAAGGCTCCTCCCGGCTCCCCGCCGTCCCGTTCGAACGCTACGAGCGCCTGCTGCAGCAGGGGCAGGACTACAAGACGCGCCTGGAGGAGCGCAACCGCCAGCTCGAGGAGATAAGGCGTGAACGCGACGCCGCCCGCGTCGAGATAGACCGCCTCTGGTCCGAGATAGAACGGCTCAACCTCGTCGAGTACCAGCGCGAGCTGCAGGAGAAGACGATCTCCACCCTCGAAGAGGAGAAGTCCCGCCTCGAAGCCGAGCGCGAGCGTCTCATCCAGGAACGCATCAGGCTCGTCGAAGAGAAGTCCGCCCTCGCCGAAGAACGTACCCGCCTCGAAGCCGAACTCGAGTCGCTCAAAAAACGCCGGGGCTTCTTCCGCCGCCTCTTCGGTGGGTGATTTGATCTGGCTCACACCACACCGTCCTCTCGCTTGACTCCCGAGCCCCGTCGGGGTTACCTTGCCAGTGTGGTTGTTGCGAATGATTGTCATTTGTATATAGCCGATGCTATAGCCGGGGTGCTGGATCCCGGAGGGGGTAGGTTTTCATGCTGCAAAACTCCAAACTACGCAACCTCGTGAACCCCTGGTCCTTCGCGGTGGCGCTGATAGCGGCGCTGGTCGCTGGGATCATGGTGTGGCAGGCGGTCGAGTGGGGTGGCAACCCGCCGGACCCGAGCCAGGCGAGTAACCTGAGCCCGGCCTCCGCGATACTGAACAGCGGCATACTCGTCTTCCGCGAGGGGCTCGAGGCGATACTCGTCCTCTCGGCGATAACCGCCGGTCTGATGCGTAACAAGGGAGGATTCTGGAAGCCGGTCGCGACCGGATCGGGGGTGGGCTTCGCCGCAACGATAGCGACCTGGTTCATCGTCGTCGCGATAATCTCCGCGGTAAACGCGCCGGCGCTCGACGTGCAGGCCGCGACCGGGCTCCTGGCGATCCTGGTCCTCCTCGTGGTGATGAACTGGTTCTTCCACAAGATCTACTGGACCGGTTGGATCGGGATGCACCACCGCCGGCGCCGACAGGTGATGGAGCGCTCGGGGGGCGCGCTCTCCGGAGCGTTCTGGGGCCTCGCCCTGCTCGGCTTCTCCGCCATCTACCGGGAGGGTTTCGAGGTCGTCCTCTTCCTGCAGAACCTGAGGCTTAAGGTGGGCTCCGAGGAGGTGCTTCTGGGGACCGCCGTCGGGCTCGGGCTCACCCTCGGCGTCGCCGTGCTCACCTTCTCCATGCAGCACAAGCTCCCCTACAAGAAGATGCTCATCGTCACCGGCGTTATGCTCGGCCTCGTGCTCGTCGTCATGGTCGGCGAGAGCGTGCAGGAGATGCAGCTCGCCCACTGGCTCCCGACCACCACCCTCCCGATACCCATCCCCGGCTGGATGGGGATGTGGTTCGCCGTCTTCCCCACCCTCGAAGGCCTCCTCGCCCAGGTCGTCGCCGCCCTCCTCGTCATCGGTTCCTACCTCGGCGCGGAGTACGTCCGTATCTGGCGTCCCCGCCGGAAGGCCCGCGAGGAGGGACGCGAAATGACCCTCCGCGAAAATACCTGGGAAGCCTAGATGTACGCCACCCGCTGAAACCACACCGGGGCCGCTCGCGCGGCCCTTTTCTTTTGCTTGGTTTTTCAAAAAATATTGAAATTTTCGAAAATACCGAATAGAATGGGTCGTATGGGAGTTTCGCTGGACGAGGAGCGGCGGGAGTACGTCGAGGGGTTTGCGACTTTTTGGGCTGGATTCGGGCTGCCGAGGGTGCAGGGGAGGGTGATGGGGCTTCTGCTGGTCTCCGACCCGCCGGAGAGGACGGCGGAGGAGATCGCGGGTGCGCTGGGGGTGAGCCGGGGGTCGGTGAGTGGGGCTACGCGCAGTCTCGTACGGCTCGGTATCGTGGAGCGGGGCAGGCGGCCGGGGGAGAGGAAGGACTACTTCAGGGCGCGGGCGGACTGGAGCGAGCTGGTGCGGCAGCAGGCCGGGACGTACGCGACGTTCCGGTCCCTCGCCGAGCGGGGGCTCGGGGTGATGGAGGGGGCGAGCCCGCGCTCCCGGCGGGCGCTCGAGGAGGTCAGGAGCCTCTACGGGTATCTGGAGCGGGAGATGCCCCGGCTGCTGGAGCGCTGGGTCCGGGAGCGGGGGGAGGGCTGATGGGGGCCGTGATCCGGACGGCGGGCCTCACCAAGAC